>JAKLHH010000410.1 GCA_022710245.1 Myxococcota bacterium | reverse complement strand
CGGCGAGGATCGGGCGCACGTAGTACTCGTAGCCGAGGCAGCCGCCGTAGAGGAAGATCTGGTAGTTGTCGGGGTAGGTCGGGCGCGCCCAGAAGTCGCTGGCGCCGAGCATGCTGTGGCCGTCGTAGACCACGAGCTCGTGCTCGGAGAGGGCCTTCTGGAAGTTCGCGAAGTGCGCGTAGTCGCCGAGCCCGCTGAACTCGCGCGGCGAGTAGAGATCGAACTCGACGGTGACGCCGCTCTTCTTCAGCGTCTTCGCGAAGCGGCGGCCCACCGGCGCCGGGGTGACCTCCTTGTAGCCCGCGGAGGTGAGCCAGCTCGCCATCTGGCGCTGGCCCATCATGCCCGCGTCGTACTCGCTGATCTCACCGTCGCCGATCTGCCCGAAGATCACCACCGCGGTGAGCTTCTTGTCCGCGAGCAGGCGGTCGTACTCGGGGTAGACCGGGGCGGTCACGGGCAGCACCTTGGAGACGGTGACCGTCATGTCCTGCATGGCGGTCTTGCAGCCTTCCTTCTCCGGGTTGAAGAGGTACCAGTAGACCGAGGAGCTGAGGCCGATGTGGCCGTCGGGGTCGGCGCAGGTGTCGCCCGCGTCGCCCATCATGGTGAAGGGGCTCAGCGGGACGCGCGTCTTCAGCACCTGGCCGACCTTGGCCTCGGCGCTGGCGCCGTGGAGCAGGACCGCGTTGACGCCGCGCAGGCGGAAGTGGCGGAGCTGCGGGGCGGGGGTCAGCTTCTTCGCCTCGGCGGCGGTGACCCACTTGCCGTCGATCTGCCACTCGGCGCGCGCGTCCGAGGTCGCGTCCTCGGCGAGGGACTCGAGGTAGACCTCGCCGCGCTTGCGCAGGTAGGTGAGCGCGTACTGGCCGAGCTCGGCCGGGGCGTCCCAGATCTGGTAGCTGGAGGCCTGCACGTCAGCCTCGAGGTCGACCTCGACCTCGACGCCGTCCGGGTTCAGGTAGGCGGTGTCTGCCTTGCCGTCGTCCAGGCCCTCGTCGATGAACGGGTTCGGCGCGTCGGCGGAGCCAGCGGAGGGGCCGCAGGCGGCGACGGTCAGCGAGAGGAGCGCGGCGAGGAGCGGACGGGACATGCGGTGCATGAGGGCCTCCTTGCGGCCCGGCGATGCAACCTCCGGACCGGGATCGCCGCGGGCGCGGGGGCATGATCCCGCGCCGTTGGCCGATCATGGCGACTCGACGGGCCGTCCTGCAGCAGGACAGCGGCAGCCGGAGCAGCCACCCCGTGGCCGGAGCGCCCACGGGCGTCCGCACCCCGCACGCGTCGCGCGCGGGTGCTGTCGCGTCGCACCACGCCACCATCGGGCGTGGCGGGTTGCAGCGGCCCCCCGCGCATACAAGAATACCGACGGACCTATTGTCGCGGCGCCGCACAGGTCGGGCGGTCGTGCGGAGCGACCAACAATTCCACGAGGAGCGGCCGATCGCCGCCGGTGCCACCACGACCCCACGCTGGCTGACCCTGCCCGGACTGATCGCCCTGGCGCTGCTCGCCGCCTGCGGGCACGCGCCGCCGCAGCCGCTCGTCACGCGTGTGCGGCTCGAGGGCGTGCGCTCGGTGGAGGCGGGGCCGCTCCTCGAGGGGCTGGAGACGCGGCGTACCGGCTGGTGGCCCTTCGCCGAGAAGCACTACTACGAGCCGGCGATGCTCGATCGCGACGTGCGCCGCGTGGAGAGCTACCTCGGCGTGCGCGGCTTCTTCTCCGCGCGCGTGGTCAAGCGTCAGGTGCTGGAGCGCAAGGGCGGGCGCCAGGTCGAGGTGGTGCTCACGGTGGAGGAGGGGCCGCCGACCCGGCTCGTCGAGGTGCGCGTGCAGGGGCTCGAGCGCGTGGAGGCGGCGCTGGCGGAGCAGCTGCGCCGCGGGCTCGACCTGCCCACCGGCGAGCGCTTCGATCACCCGCGGTACGCGCGGACGAGGGCCCGCCTCGCCGCGGCGCTGATCGCCGCGGGGCACGCCTACGCGAAGGTCGACGGGCGCGTGCTCGTCGATCGCGCGCGCCGCACGGCGAAGGTCGAGCTGGAGGTGGCGGCGGGCCCGCTCGTGCGCTTCGGCAAGACGGCGCTCGAGGGGCAGGGCTCGCTCCCCGCGGACAAGGTCCTGCGCCTGGTGACCTGGGAGCCGGGCCAGCGCTACGATCCCGACGAGCTCACCCGCACCCGCGCGCGCCTCTTCAACCAGCGCGTCTTCGGCGAGGTGCGGCTCGACCTGCCGCGCGCGCCGGTGGAGGAGGCCGACGTGCGGGTGCGCGTCACGCCGGCGAAGCTCCGCGAGCTCCGCCTCGGCGTCGGGCTCGGCCTCGAGAAGGCGCGCCAGGAGGTGCACCTGATCGGGCGCTGGACCCTGCGCAACTTCCTCGGCGGCCTGCGCACCCTCGAGCTCAAGCTGCAGCCGTCGTACGTGGTCTTCCCCACGGCGTGGGCGCCCGTCGACCACGGCCCGGCGGTGGTGAGCGAGGTGCGGCTCACGCAGCCCGACCTCTGGTCGACGCGCATCACCGCGTTCGCAGCGCTCGGCTACGACCTCGGCATCCAGCAGGGCTACCGCTGGCACGGGCCGCGGCTGCAGCTCGGCGTCGAGCGCGCCTTCTGGCGCGAGCGGCTGCGCGCCGGGCTCTCCTGGAACTTCCAGTTCCTCGACTTCTTCAACATCAACGAGCTCTTCTTCGACAAGAGCTCGACCGCGCTCGGGGTGGGCTTCCGCGACCCCTACCGCCTCGCCTGGCTCGAGGAGTTCGGGCAGCTCGATCTGCGCGACTCGGTCGTCGACCCGCGCGCCGGCTTCTGGGCGGAGGTGCGGCTCGAGGAGGGGTTCGCGGCGGTGGGGAGCGCGTTCACCTACCTCAAGGTGACGCCCGACCTGCGCGGCTTTCTCCCGCTGGGGACCAAGCGGCTGGTGCTCGCGCTGCGAGCTCAGCTCGGCTACCTGCTGCCGCTCGACGGCGACGAGAGCCCGATCACGCGGCGCATCTCCCTCGGCGGTCCGACGAGCCACCGCGGCTTCACCTTCGGCCGCCTCTCACCGCAGCAGGGCGGCATCCCCTACGGCGGGAACGCGTCGCTCCTCGGCTCGGCGGACCTCAGGCTGCGGATGTTCCGTCTCTTCGACAACTGGCTCAGCCTGATCGGGTTCTGCGACGCGGGCGACGTGGTGACGCAGCTGAGCGAGCTGTCGCTGGCGCGGCTGCACGTGGCCGTGGGAGGGAGCCTGCACTACCAGACGCCGATCGGCGCGGTGCGGATCGGGGTCGGCGTGCGGCTGAACCGGCTGGCCGAGGGCGCGGTGCCGGCGAACCCGGACCCGGGCGACCGCATCGCCTTCCACCTCACCCTCGGAGACGCGTTCTGATGGGCGGCGAGCGCGGCGCGGAGCCGCGGGGGCCGGGGGGGCGCGCGCCGTCTCCGCGGCCGCGGCGCTCGTGGCTGCGGCGGCTCTCGCGCCGGCTCGGGCTGGGGGTCGCGTGGACGCTCGCGGCGCTGCTCGTCATCCTGGTCGTCACCCTCGAGGTGCTGCGCAGCGAGGCAGGGCAGGGCTGGCTCCGGCGCTTCGTGCTCAGGCAGCTCGCGCCGACCCTGCCCGGGCTCTCGGTGGCGCGCGTGGGGGGGAACTACACGCGCGAGCTGATCCTCGAGGGCGTGGTCCTCGCCGATCGGTTCGGCGGCCCCGCGATCCGGGTGCGGCGCGTCCACCTCCAGTACGATCTCTTCAGGCTCGTGCGCGGGGTGATCCGCGTCGACGCGCTCGAGCTCGAGGAGCCGGAGCTGCTCGTCGCGCCGAGCCAGGACGGCGCGCTGAACCTCGCGCGCCTGGTGGTGCCCTCGAAGGAGGAGAGCCCGCCCTCGGCGCCGACCAAGCTGCGGCTCTCGCTCGGGAGGCTCCACCTGCGGGGCGGCAAGGTCACGCTGGCCCTGGGCGGCGGCTCCTCCGGCTCCGCGCCGCCCCCGCTCGTGATCGAGGGGATCGACCTCGACCTCGGCCTCGAGGGAGGGCTCTCGGACGCGCGGGTCGTGCTGCCGCGCCTCCTCGCGCGGGTGACGCTCCCCGACGGCCAGCGCCTGGACACGAGCCTCGGGCTGCGCGGCGGGATCGACGCGAGGCAGCTCGACGCTGCGCTGGAGCTGCTGGTGGCTGGTCGCGGCCGCACCCCGCCATCGCCCTCGGCGCGCGGCGCCGCTCCAGGTGCGAGCGGCCTCGTGCCGGCGGGCCCGGTGCGGCTCACGCTGAAGGCGCACGGGCCGCACGGGAAGGTGACGCTGGCGAGCCGGCTCGAGGTGCCCGGGCAGGGCGTGCTCCGCGTCGACGGCTGGGGCGGGCTCGCAGAGAGCGGGCCGCGCTACGCGCTGAAGCTGAGCCTCGCCGGAGGCGATCCAGGTGCGCCGGTACCGGCGCTCGCGCCGACGCGCCTCGACGCGGTGATCGAGCTCGAGGGCGAGGGGATCCCGCTCCAGCCCGGGAGCCTGGCGAAGGTCGCGCTGCGGCTCCCGCCGGGGCTGGTCCGCGGGCTCCGCCTCGACGAGCTCCGCCTCCGCGCGCGGACGCGGGGTGCGGCCTGGACCCTCGAGGAGCTCGCGCTGAGGACGCCGGGCGGCAGCGTCCTCGCCAGCGGCGAGGGCACGCTCGCGCGCGTGGACGCCAAGGTGCAGCTCGCGCTGCCGCGCCTCGATCGTCTCCCCGCGCCGATCACGGCGCTCGGCGTGCCGCGGCTCGCCGGCAGCGTGCACCTCACCGCTCACGCGAGCGGGCCGCTGGCAGGGCCCTTCGCCGTCGAGGCGAGCGCGAGGGTGGAGCGGCTCGCGCTGGCGCGGCTGCGCCTCGGGCGGGCCACGCTGAGCGTGAGGGCGACCGGGCTGCCGGCGGCGCCCGACGGCTCGCTGCGGGTCGAGCTCGCGGGGCTCGATCCGGGCGACGGCGGTTCGAGGCTGCGCGTCGAGCGCGCGCGGCTGCAGGTGAGCGGCACGCCGCGGGAGCAGCGCCTCGGCCTCCAGGCGCGCGGCCCCTCGCTCCGCGTGGAGGTCGACCTGCGGAGCCTCCTCGGCGAGGGCGCGAGGCGGATCGAGGTGCAGCTCCGCCGCCTGGCGCTCGCCGGGCTTGGCCACGAGCTCGTGCTCCGCAACCAGCCGCGGCTCGTGCTCCTGCGGCCGCGCCCGGCGGCCGAGCAGGTCTCGCTCTCGCCCATGCGCCTCGCGCTCCTCGGCGGGGAGCTCACCGTGAGCGGCGCGCTCAGACCGCAGGGCTTCCCGCGGTTCGTCGCCGAGGTGGAGGCGCGAGAGCTCCGCGTGCCCGGCCTGCCGCACCGGGTGAGCGCGCACGTGACGGGCCGGGCGCTGCGCCGAGAGGCGAGCCTCGAGCTCCAGGCCTCGCTGCCGGCGACAGGCACGCGGCTCGCGCTCGGCGCACGGCTGCCGGTCCGCTACCGCGGCCTCGCGCCGACGCCTGACCTCGGCGGCGAGGGCGAGGTGCACCTCCGCCTCGAGAGGCTGCCGCTCGGGCTGGTGCACACGCTCGCGCCCGCCGCGCCGAGCCTGGCCGGGGAGGCCAGGCTCACCCTCGAGGCGAGCGGTCGCCTGGGCGATCCGCGCCTGAAGCTCGCGCTCGCGCTTCGGGGCGTCTCGGCGTCGGCCGGTGCGCTCCCCGGCCTCGACGCCCCGGTGCGCGGCGTCGACGGCGTGACCGACCTCACCGTGGCCGAGGGCAAGACCACGCTGCAGCAGCGGGTCTCCCTCGCCGGACGCTCGCTGGTCCGACTCAGCGCGGAGGTCCCGATGGGGCTCCGCCCCTTCCTCGCGCCGGCCGTCGCGCCGCGCGCGGGCCAGCCCGCCCCCGCGCTGGACCTCGCCACGCTGGACCTCGCCGCGCTGGCCGCGCTGCCGCTCCGGCTCCGCCTCGAGCTCTCGCCGACGGAGCTCCGCACGCTCCCGCCCCTGCACCCGGTCCTCAGGCGGCTCGCGGGCGCCGCCTCCGCGCGCCTCGAGCTGGACGGCGCGCTCCAGCGGCCCGCGCTCCGCCTGCGCGCCCGCCTGGCGAGCGGCAAGCTGGACGCGAGGAGGCTCGGCGACCTCGACCTCGGCGCGCGCGTGACGGCCGGCGTGAAGGACGTGCGGGCGAGCCTCGAGCTCGCGCGTGATCGGCTGCGCGTCCTGGCCCTCACCGGCAGCGCGCCCCTGCGGCTCGCCCCGCTCGTCAGCTCGGCCGCGGCGCGTGCCGCGCTCTCCGGACTGCCGCTCACCGTCGAGGTCCGCCTCCCCGGCTACCCGCTCGACCGGCTCGCGGACCTCGAGCCGGGCCTCGCCGGCCTGCGCGGGAGCCTGCGCGGCACGGTGCGGCTCGCGGGGAGCGCGCGGTCGCCGCAAGGGCGGGCGGACCTCGAGGTGAGCAGCGCGGGCCTGGGTCCCCTCGAGCTCGGCGTGCTCCGCGCCGGCGCGGTCCTCGCGGGCAAGCAGCTGGACGGCACGCTCGACCTGCGGATGCCGGGCGGAGGCACGCTGCGGGGGAGCGCCCGGCTACCCCTCGCGGGAGGAGAGCCGGTGGCGAAGCTGCGCGGCCAGCAGCTCGACCTCGCGCTGCTCCCGCGGCTCACGCCGGCGGTGCGCGAGGCGGCCGGCAAGCTGGCGCTCGACGTGCAGGCGAGCGGGCCGCTCGCGCGGCCGGTCCTCGTCGGCCATCTCACCGTCGAGGACGGGCGCGTGCAGGTGAGCGGGGTCTCGCCCCTCCGCAAGCTGCGCGCCCGCGTCGAGCTCGAGCCCGCCCGGGTCCGGGTCGTCAGCCTGAGCCTCGAGGGGGACCGCGGCTCGCTCACCGCCACGGGAGAGGTCGACCTCGGCGGCCGCGG
>JAKLHH010000041.1 GCA_022710245.1 Myxococcota bacterium | reverse complement strand
GCCGCAGCGCGCCGCGCAGCCGCACCTTGCCCTCGAGCAGCCCGGCGAGCGCCGGGTGGAGCCCCTCGGGCCTGACCCCGACGAGCTCGGCCTTCGCGGTCCAGTTGCCGTTCCGCAGGTTGAGGCCGCCCCCACCCGAGAAGCGCCCGCCGAGGAGCTCGCCGCGCACCGCCTTGCCGCCGATACGGCTCTTCACGGTGTCGATGGTGACGTCGCCGCTGATCGCGGTGGCGCGGACGACCCCCAGCCCGAGCTGCACGTCGGCGAGGCGCCCCTCGATCAGCGGGCGCGAGAGCTTGCCCTTCAGGGTCGCCAGCACCCGACCCGGCCCCGCCGCGCCGGGGCCGAAGACCCGCGCGAGCACACGCTGTGCGTCCCGCGCCGCGACCTGCAGGTCGATGCCGGCGCCGGGCCGGTAGATGCCGAGCAGCTTGCCCTGCAGCTGCACTGCCGCGCCTCCCAGCTGCAGGGTGAAGGCCAGCTTGAGGTCCATCGGCTCCTGGGCAGAGACCTCGAAGCGCTCGCCATGCACCTCGCGCAGCGGGAGCTCGAGGCCGAGGATGTTCAGCGTGCCACCCGGCGCCCTCGGCTGCAGGTGATAGAGCACGCCCTCCTTGTCCGTGGGGCCGCCCGTCAGGCGGAACGAGCCGCGGCTCGCCAGGTGGGGCAGCGAGAGCGACCAGTCGCGGAAGCGGAGCTGCAGCGCCACCTCGCGCAGGTCGAAGTCGAGCAGCTCGACCCGCGCCCCGCGCTTGCCAGAGGGGCGCACAGGCGCGAAGGCGGCGACCAGCCCCACCTCGGTCTTGCCGCCGGCGGCGCGGCGCTCGGCCACGAGGCAGCGCCCCTCGTTGGCCTTCATGTCGTGGACGATCAGGTGGCCGCCGGTGACCAGGGGGAGGAGCTCGATCTTCCCTTCCACGTGGGGGACGAAGATCACCTCCTGCCCGCTCGGGTCATAGACGGCGAAGTGTTCGATGGTGACCGGGGTCGGCGTGCCCATCGCCACATCGACGAGCGCGCGCAGACCCCAGTGCACGCGGTGGATCTCGAGGCGGCCGCGCATCCCCGAGTTGGAGCGCATGATGAAGCGGGCGAGGTACTCGTCGTTGCGATAGCGGTAGAGCCAGACGACGGCGAGGACGAAGACCACCGCCAGCGCGCAGAGGGCATAGAGGAGGCGCACCGGCCACCTGAGGGTGGACCGGCGCTGCTTCGGCCGCGCCTGCGCCTGCTCGGCTGGCTTCTCTGGCTTCTCCGCTTGCTCCATCGCCGTCCGTGGTCCGCGCTGCACACTGCACACCACACACCGCACACCGAACACTCTGCTGCGCTTCTAGTACAGCATGCCAGCTGGAGGGGGTCCAGAAGGTGACCTGGCGCACTCGGCCCCGCGCTCTTGCAGGTGGCCCCGCGCTCTTGCAGGTGGCCCAGCGCTGGACAGACCGCCGGCGCTGCGTGAGCAGGCGCGGGTGAGCCGCGCGTGAGTCACGCCGACGGCAAGAGCACGGTGAACTCCGTCCCTCCGCTCCCGGTCCGGAAGCTGATCCGCCCGCCCTGCTCCTCGAGCAGCTGCCGCGCGATCGCGAGCCCGAGGCCGGTGCCGCCGGGGCGCGTGGTGAAGAACGGCTCGAAGACCCGCCCGGTGAGCGATGGATCGATGCCCGGCCCGTTGTCGGCCACCACCAGCTCGACCAGCGCGGGGTGCGTGGTGGCGGGGCTGGCGCCGGTGAGCCGGAGCGACAGCCGCGCCCCCTCGCGCCCCTCCAGGACCTGGCGCGCGTTGACCATCAGGTTCAGCAGGACCTGCTGCACCTGGTCCGCGTCGGCCACCACGGGGACCTCCGGATCGAGCTGGGTCTCCAGCGTGATCCCCGCCTGCTGCAGCTCCGGCTCGGCCGCGGCCGCCGTGCGCCGCACCAGCTCCGCCAGGTTGAAGCGCCCGAGCTTCGGCAGAGCGGGGCGGGCGAAGGAGAGGAACTGCCCGATCGTCTGGTTCATCCGCACCACCTCCTCCTCGATGAAGGAGGCGAGCTCGTGCCCGGAGTCGGCCGGCGTGAACCGCTTCTTCAGCGCGCCGCTGGAGACGCGGATGATGCCGAGCGGGTTCTTGATCTCGTGGATGATCACCGCGGCGAGCTTGCCCAGCGCGGCCAGCCGCTCCCGCGCCGCGTGCTCGCGGAGCAGGAGCGCGTTCTCCAGCGCCAGCGCGCCGGGGAGCGCGAGCGCGCCGAGCGCGTTCATCTCGAAGCTGGTGAACAGATCGCCGAAGTGCCGCGGGCCGAGGAGCAGCGCGCCCGAGAGGGTGGTGCCGCTGCGAAGCGGCACGACCAGGCGCACCTCCCAGGCGCGCAGCGTCTCCAGCGCGGCCTCACCTGCGGGCGGGCGGCCCGTCCTCGCGTCCCTGCGGGACGCTCCGGCGTGAGAGAGGGTGCGCCCCGGGACGAACGGCTCCATGCGCGTGGCGAGGTGCTCGGTGATCGCACGCCCCGGCGCCGCCTTCGAGGCGTCCAGCCCGGCGGGCGTCGTCCCGGCCACAGCCAGCACCCGCAGCCCCGCTGAAGACGCCGAGCGCCCGAGGAGCACCACGTAGCGGCAGCGCATCAGGCTCAGCACCTCGGCCGTGAGCCGACCGGCGAGGCCCGGGAGGTCGAGGGTCATCGAGGCGAGGTCCTTGCCCAGGCGGTCGAGCGCCTCCTGCGGCTCGCCCTTGGCGCGGAAGAAGAAGCGGTCCACCAGCCGCTGCACGCGCACGCGCAGCGGGTGGAAGATCATCGCGACGACCATGGTCGAGACCACCACCGCCTCGACGTTCTGCAGGTAGCTGACGTAGCGCAGGGTCCAGCCGCTCATCGCGAGCCCGATGACATAGACGCCGGCGAAGTAGAGCGCGATCACCATCGCCGTGGCGATCACGTAGCCGGTCGTCGTGCGGAGCACGATGTCGACATCGAAGAGGTTCTTCTTGATGACCGTGTAGAAGAGCACCACCGGGAAGAGCGCGGAGAGCATCATCACCCGCTCGGCGGTGATCAGCTCGGGGTAGATGCGCGCGACCAGGTTCCAGACGACCCCGGCGGCGGCGGCGGCGAGGAGGCCGGCGCGGATCGTCTTGGCCTTGTTCTGGACGTCGGCCGAGGGCTCCCTTCGCGCGGTGGCGGTCAGGAGCAGCATGTTGCCGATGAAGCAGAGCGCGAGGTAGCTCGACGAGAAGGAGAGCGCGGCGAAGCGCGACTGCTTGATCACCATCTGGGTGTAGGTCAGCCAGCCAGCGGCGAGCCCGTACGGGATGACCAGGACCGCGAACCGGTGCACCCGACGACGCACGGCCGGGAAGACCGAGAAGAGGTGCACCGAGACGGCCCCGAGGAGCGGATAGGAGACCCAGAGCCGGGCGAAGTGGTGCCCCGTGTGCGCGTCGAAGGTCGTCAGGTAGAAGACCGCCGCGACCACGCAGATCGACATGGCGAGGGCGGCCTCGTAGCTGCGCTTGAAGAAGAAGATGATGGCGCCGAAGAGGAGGTAGGCGACGCCGATCGTGTACGGGAGGACGAACGTCGCCAGCACATCAGCCGTGGTCAGGCGCCTGAGCTGCAGCTCGACCTCGAAGACGACGCCGTTCTTCGGACGCCGCACCTGGAAGGTCGCCCGCTCCCCCACGGTGCGGTGAGCCAGCCAGCGGTCGATCGCCGCGCCGTCGCGCATGGGGGCGCCGTCGATCGCGGTGATGACATCCGAGGGGCGCAGGCCGGCGGCCGGTCCCTCCCAGCCGCCGCGCTGCATCGACGCCACCGTCGCGTTCGCGTGGTAGAAGAAGCCCGCGAAGGGCCGGCCGACCTCCTGCGTCCCGCGGACCATGCAGAGCACCGCGAGCACCACGGTCCCCGCCGAGACCGTGGCCGGGATGAGGTAGAGGGCGCGCCGCCAGGCGATGGCCATTGGCGTCGCATAACATGTTAGGTTCTCCTCGTCACGCTCGGGCTGCCCCCGCGTTGTCAAGCCAGGCTCAGCGCCGGCGCCGTGAGCGCGTCAACGGCGCCTGACCGCGTGACCGCGGAGGAGGCGCTGCACTATGATGCGGCCTTCCAGGAGGACTCATGCCGCGTCGCTGCTCGCCCGCACCGCTGCTCGCGCTCGCCTCGCTCGTCCTCGCGCTCGTCCTCGGGACCGCGCTCGAGCGCCGACCCGCGGCCGCTCCCGAGGCCAAGGCGAGCCCCGGCGCCCTCCCCTCCTCACCGGGGCTGAAGCGCGACCCCAGGCGCTACGTCGTCGCGGGTCCGGACGGCAGCCGCAAGGTCCTCTCCCTCGAGTGGCCGCTCTGGACGCTGCACGCGCCCCCGGCCGGCAGCGAGCTCACGCTGCCCGCCGGCAGCGAGCTCGTGGACCTCGACCTCGACCCGACCGGCCGCTTCGCCGCGCTGATCCTGCGCGACCGCGCGAGCCGCGGGACCTCGCTCCACGCCTGGGACCTGCGGGCGCTGCGCCCGCTGGTGTTGCCCGAGGCCGCCGGGCGCTCGCTGGTGGCGCTCGCCTTCAGCCGCTTCGGCGGCGGTCTCTACCTGATCAGCCAGCGAGGCAAGGAGTGGCGCCTCGAGCTCTTCGCGCACTCCGGCGACCAGCTGGCGAAGCCACGCCTCGTCCACCGCTCGCCCAGGCGCCTCGAGCGCCTCGTGGTGCCGCCGCTCCTCTACGATGGCCAGGAGCGCGTCTTCTTCGGGCGCGAGCACCGGCCGGGGCGCTTCCAGATCCTCAGCGCCCGCCACGACGGCACGCTCCTCTACGAGGTCACCTCGCCGAGCGGGAAGGCCGGGTCGCTCACCGCCGCCGAGCTGCGCTCCCGGCCGGCCGCGGGCCCGTCCTCGGACCGCGACACCAAGGTCCAGCCCGAGGTCCTCGCCGCGCCCTCCGCGCTCCCGCTCGCCATCCACCCCTTCGACGGGACGCTGATCTGGCAAGGCGCCGACGGCTCTCTCGGCGAGCGGAGCTACACGCGGGATCAGAACTGGGGCAAGAGCCGCAAGCTCGCCGCCGGCAAGGGGACCGTCCTCGGCTTCAGCCCCAACGGCTACTTCCGCTGGAGCTGGGTCGAGGCCGGCAGCGGCGTCGAGCTGCAGCGTCCTGACGGCAAGGCGGTGGAGACCATCGGCCGCGACCTGCGCTTCACGCGGCCGCCGGTGCTGGCCCCGAACGGCCGCGGGCTGGTCGGCGCGGTCCGCGCCGGCAGCGGCGAGAAGCTGGTCGCGCTGCCGCTCCGCGCGCCGCTCGCCGCGGTCCGCTTCCTCCCCGATCTCAAGCTGCGTCCGGAGGCCCTCGAGGCGCTCGGCCGCCAGGGCCTCCTCCTCGCGCCGACCAGCGCGAGCTTCATCTACGGGCCCTACGAGAGCCTCGAGTACGACGAGTGCCACGCCGAGGTGAAGGTGCCCATCTTCGCCTCCCTCGACGGCTTCCTCGAGGTGCTGCAGGCGGGGTTCCAGGCGGACTTCATCGGCGGCGAGCAGACCGAGTCGATCCCGAAGCTGCGAAGGTTCGCGACGCTCCTCGAGGCCACGGCGAAGAAGAGCTCGCTGAGCCGCGTGGCGGAGATCGCGCAGACCACGCTGCGCGCGCTGCGCGGCGACTACCGCGGCGCCGAGGGCAAGCTCCTCCTCGGCCGCGGCAGCGGACCGAGCCGCCTGCACACCGTCCCCGCGCCGGTGCAGCTCGACGCGAACGACCTCCGGCCGCGCGGCCCCTACGAGGCGACCGCCGCGCTCCAGCACTACTTCCGCGCCTTCAAGTACATCAACCTGCTGCAGCTGACCCGCGAGGAGCTGGCGGCGCTGCAGGGCGACGCGGAGCTGCAGCAGGCCTGGCGCGCCTGGGTCGACGTGCAGGCGCCCTACGTGGCCCCGAGCCGGCACCCGCTCCTCCTCGGGCAAGCGAAGCGCGAGGCGCCGCCCGTCCTCGCCGGCTGCCTGCCCTCCGGGGTCAAGGGCCGGCCGCTCGTCTATCCCCTCGGCTGGGGGCTCGACAGCGAGATCTTCGAGCGGTCGGTGGATCGCACCGACGTGCCGGACACCTGCGCGGTGCGCGGCCGCCTGCTGCCGAGCGGGCTCGACCTGATGTCTGTCCTCGGCAGCCCCGAGGCCGCGGCGATCCAGCAGCCCGAGTACGCGCGCTTCCCCGCGCTGCGCGCGATGCACGAGCGCCTGCGCAAGACCCGGGTCGGCCCCTTCGACGACCGCAAGGTGCACGAGGCCTGGCTGCACCTGGTGCAGATGATCGGGGGCAGCAGCCACCTGCCGGAGGGTGTGGTCGCCAGGCTCTGGCGCCGGCGGCTGCTGCAGACCGCGCTGGCGAGCTGGACCAGCTACCGGCACACCACGGTGCTGGTCAACGAGGAGTTCAGCGCCGAGTGCGACGGCGGCCCGGGCGGCTTCGAGGTGCTCGACCGCGAGCCCGTGCGCGGCGCGGTGGACCCGCTGCCCCAGGCCTGGCGGCAGCTCGCGGCGCTGCTCACGCGCCTCTCCGCCGACGGCAAGCGCGTCTGGCCGAAGCGCCGCGTGGGCGAGGTGCTCGCCACCGCCGCGCGCGACGCCGCGTCCTTCGGCCGCATGGCCGAGCGCCAGCTCAAGGGTGAGCCGCTCTCGGCGGCCGACTACGCGGCGATCCAGGTCTTCGCGCGCACCGTCGAGCACCCCTACCTGCTGCTGCGCGCCGCGCTCTTCAAGGAGGGCGAGGTGAGGCCCGACCCGATGATGAAGATCGTCAGCGTCGGTAACGCGCCGGGACCCCGCTACCTGCAGATGGCGGTGGGGAACCCGCTGGCGATCACCGTCCTCCTCGGGGACCGCGGGCTGCTGACCCCGGTGAGCGGGGCCGTCTACTCCTACTACGAGGTGGTCGGGGACAAGCGCCTCACCGATCGCGAGTGGCGGCAGCGCGTGAAGACCGAGCCGCGGCCTCCCTGGGTCGACCTGGGCACCCAGCTCAAGCACAAGCGCTGACACGTGAGGTCTCGCTGCCGAGGGCCGGCGCTCGTCGGCGCCGCGCTGGTGGCGCTGCTCGCCCCGCGAACGACGCGAGGCGAGGAGTGCGTCGTCTTCGCCGGCGACCTCAGCCTCTCCCGCGGCGTCGCGCGGGAGGTCGCGCGGCGCGGCTCGCCCTGGCCCGCGCTGCGGCAGCGGCTCGGGCCTCGCGACCACTGGATCGCCAACCTGGAGGGAGCCCTCGAGGTGGGGCGCTGCGCGACGGCGCGCGGCCCTTGCCTCGGCTTCACGCGCGAGGACCTGCGCTGGCTGCGCGGCGTCTTCGCCGCCGTCTCCCTCGCCAACAACCACGCGGACGACTTCGGCGCCGAGGGGCGCCGGGCCACGGAGGCCGCGCTCGCCGCCGAGGGCGTGGCCGCGCTGCGCGAGGAGGCCGGGCCGCAGCTGCTCCGCCTCGGCGGGCGGGAGTGGGCGTTCGTCGCGGTGAACCTCGTCAACCGGAGCGGCGAGGCGGTCGAGGCCGCGCTCCTCCGCGCGCGCCTGCAGATCGGGCTCGCCCGCGCGAGCACGCCGCGCGTCGTGGTGCTGCCGCACTGGGGGCGCGAGCACGACGGACGCGTCTGGGCGCTGCAGGAGCGGGCCGCCGAGCTCTTCCGCGCCTGGGGCGCGCTGCTCGTGGTCGGGTCCCACGTGCACCGGCCGCAGGAGGTGCGCGTGCTGCCGGAGGAGAGCGGCCCGGCGCGCGTACGATCACGCGCGGGCACCCTGGTCCACTTCGGGCTCGGCGATCACCTCTTCGATCTCGGACCGCCGGCCAGCCCCGAGGCGGGGCTGCTCCGCTGCTGCCCCGTCGGCGAGGGGCTCCGCTGCGCGCCGTCGACGACGCGGCGCCCGCCGGGCTCCAGCCTGCCGCGGCTGGAGGGCAGCCCGGGCCCAGCGGTGACGATCCTCCCCGACGGGCGGACGGACACCGCCTGGCAGCGCCACCCGGCCCGAGAGCGCTTCCTCTTCGTCCAGCCCTGCCGCACCCTCGGCCCGGGGCACTTCTTCGCGCTCCACCGCCGCTACTCGACCTTCGACCGCGAGGAGGCGCTGCGGCCGTACCTCTTCCGTCTGCGGCCGGGCGAGCGCCCCCTCGACCGCTGGCGCGGCACCGCGCTGGCGCGCCCCCTCCTCGCGGCGCGGCTGATCCTGGTCCGCGGGCGCGAGCTGCTCTGCGCGATCCACCGCGGCGACTCGTTCATCGAACCGCGTCCGGCCACGCGCGAGCGCACCTGGCGCGTCTACGTCTGGGCGCCGATGGGCTTCCGCTCGGTCGAGGACCCGGAGGCGCTCGACCTCTGCCGGGGGCTCTGAGCATGGGAGGGCCTGTCAGCGTTGCGAGACCAAAGTCGGACCGCTCCGCGGATCAGCCATGATGGGCGTCGCGAGCACCTGACGAGGAGCAGCCTATGCAGCACCCTGCGGATGACTTCAGTGCCTTTGCCGGCAATGAGCACATGTTCTACGGCGTGAAGAAGCCGTTCGAGTTCATCCGCCGCGAGACCGAGGCCGCGCTGCGGCGCCAGGTCGAGGACACGGTGCTCGACGCTATCGAGACGTTCGACACGCCGAAGTTCCTGACCCTCGGCCGCCAGCTTGACGGCGGCAAGCAGATCCTCGTCACCCACTTCGGGTGCTGCGTGCGGGCCCGGCTCTTCGTCACGTACGGCGGCGGGACGCAGCACGAGCTGATCGAGGCGACGCTGACCTTCCTCTTCGGCGACGTCGACCAGCGCGGCTCCGAGCGGAGCCGCTTCCACGCCGACCTCCACGGAGAGGCCGCGCAGCGCTTCAACGACCAGGCGTTCAAGGAGCGCTTCCTCGCCTTCCGGCTGGAAGCCTTCAGTCCGTCGGGCTCGTCCCTCGACAGCTCGCTGGACGGCGGTGAATAGCCGCGCGAAGTCCCGTGCTCAGCGGGCCCCGTGTGGCCTCTGCCTGGCGGCTCGCTGCTCCAGCCAGCGCCGGTAGCGAGCCTGGCGCCAGGCCTTCGGCTGCGCGGCGTGGATGGCCTTCCCCAGGTAGGTCGCGTCGCGAAGGAACACGGCGTCGCCGAGGGCGAATCCAGGGTCGATGGCCCGGCGCCGCTGGCGGAGCTCGAAGTGGAGATGCGCCGGATCCTGCTTGATGCCCGTCCGTCCGACGTAGCCGATCAGCTGACCACCCCGGACGGTCTCCCCGGCGCGGGTCACGAACCGGTCGAGGTGCATGTACGCCGAGGTGATCTCGCCGGCGTGCTCGATGATGACGAACTTGCCGCCGACGCCCATCCGGTTCCTCGGGACGCGGTCGGCCACCGCCGGGCTGATGCTCTGCGCCGGGCCGCCCCGGCGCTGCACACCCGCGAAGACGACCCGCCCGTCGGCGACCGCGCGGACCGGCTCGCCCCGGAAGGACTCGAAGTCGACGCCGCGATGAGCGCGGCGGCCGTTGTCGCGCAGATCGCCCAGGCCGTTGGTGATCTTGCGCGGCACGCCGTCGAGCGGCGAGTAGAGCTTCAGCTCGGCGAGCTCCCCGACGGGAGCGGGCTCCTGCTTCAGGTAGTACTCGATCAGCCGGCGGCGGTCGGTCAGCAGCCTCTCCTCGGAGCCCGCGTCGGGGACGCTGTCCCCCCAGACGAGGTGCGAGACCGCATGACGGTGGGGCACCGAGCCGAAGCGAGCGTCGAGGTCCGGGCACTGCTCCTGATAGATGCTGATCAGGGCGGCGGCGAAGTAGACGCTCGGCTCAGCGCGCCGGAGGTTCTGCGCGTCGAAGCGGTACCTCGGCAGCTCGCGCTCTCGCGCGACCCAGCGCCCGTCGCTCAGCACCCAGTAGTGATAGACCTGGCGCTGCACGAAGCGCGCGTGCTCCTTCCAGTGCAGCACGATCAGCCCACCGCGATGGCCGGCGCGCGGGGTCGGCGAGCAGCCGCTGTGGCGGTACGCCACCGCGGCGAGCAGGAACGGATCGACGCCGAACGCCTCACCGTGCTCGACCAGCATGCGCGCGTAGCTCTCCGCGCGCTCGCGTCGCAGACCGGGCCCGCAGAGCTGCCCGAGCGCGCGAGCCAGCTCGGCCTGGTCGACCGGCGCGGGGCTCTGGGGCTCCTCCGGCCAGCGGCCCTGGTCGACCAGGGCCAGCCCCTCCGCGGGCATGGTCCTCGGGCGCTCGTGAGCCCGCGGCGTCCAGGGGGCTGGCGGGTCCTCCCGCGCGGAGACAGGACCCGTGAGCGCGCTCGAGGGGCGGGAGGGCTCGGCCAGGAGCGAGGTGGCGGCGAGCCAGAGGGTGAGCGCGACGGTCGCTGCCAGAGTCCTGCGGCGTCCCTCGACAGAGCGGCCGGGGGGTGGTGAGTCGCCGCCCACGTGTGCAGGGGGGGCTGACCCACAGTGCGCAGGGCGGAACGGCGCGAGGAGACGGTCACGCATGCGTGCGTCCAAGATGCCCGCCTCGGTGGTGTGCAATCGTCGGACCACACGCGGCTGTTCACCGCGTGGGCCTCGCTACGTGCAGAACATCGAGGCAGCGGGCTGCACCATGCCCCTTCGACGTGGCCCTAATCGTCGGGTCGATTTCTAGTTCCAAGCAGTAGGGGATCAGATTCCCGCAAGTATCGAGGCCGCGGGCTCGAGGGTGCCGGTCACTCGAGGGGTGAGTTTGCTGCGAGGGGCGAGGCGCCAGTGGGTGGGACGAGCCAGAATCTGCAAATCGACGAGAAACGAGGAGCGGCGCGTCTTGCGCTGATCGGCGGGGCGGCTATTAGTGGGCACTCCCCCGGGGCCGCAGCCACGGACACCCGGGAGAGCGGGTCAGCCCAAGGAGTGCCCATGTCCGAGATAGCGCGGGGCGTGCTGAGCTTCAAGCTCGAAGTTGTCGACTCGCCTCGCAGCGACGTGACGGCCTACGCCGGACTGCCACTGGTCCTGGAGCAGGCGCGTGTGACGCTGCGGCCTAAGCTGTACCGCGAGCTCCGTGATGTCTTGGGGTACAAGAGCACACGGACGGCTCGACGCCACCTCGAGAGCCTCCTGGTGCTGATCGCGGCGGGAGGCGACTGCCTCGACGACCTGCGGACGCTGCGCGCCGACCCAGGACTGTGCTCGCTGGTCGGCTTCGAGCTCTCCTCGCCGACGCAGGCCAAGGACTTCCTCTATCGCTTCCACCAGGAGGAGGATGGCCGTCCGCTGAGCGCGGAGCGCGACGCCGAGCTCTCGCGAGTGGGTGCGGCGCAGATCCGGGGCGAGGGACCTGGGCTCTGCGCCCTGCAGCAGCTCGTCGCTGCCGTGACCGCACGCCTGCAGAGGGTCAATCCCTGTGACTGTGCGACGCTCGACGTCGATGCCACCATCGTTGAGGCAGACAAGCGCAGCGCGCTGGTGGCCTACGAGGGCACGCGCGGCTACCAGCCTCAGCTGGCCTGGTGGGCAGAGCACAGCAGCTGGGTAGCGGATCAATTCCGCGACGGAAACGTGCCTGCAGAGTTCGCAGCCAGAGCGTTCCTCCAGACGGCCTTCGGCGCACTACCGCTCGGTATCAAGCAGCGACGCCTGCGTGCCGACAGTGCGCTCTACAACGAAGACGCTCTGACCTGGGCCGACGAGCAGGGCATTCGGTTTGCCGTCTCCGCAGACATGAGCGAGGCACTCGCCAAGGCCATCGGCAAGCTGCCCAAGTCTACGTGGCAGCCGTATCGGTCGACACGTGCGCAGCAGCGTGGCGACGACGGCGAAGAGCGCCAATGGGCGGAGGTCGAGTTCATCCCCGACTGGCGCAGAAACCACAAGAAGCACGGCGCGACCTTCCGCTACCTCGCGATCCGTGTTCGGTCACGCCAGCGCGAGCTCTTTGCCGACGAGGACTCCAACTGGCGTCACTTCGCCGTCGTCACCAATCTCGACTGGGAAGGCGAGCAGCTCCTTCGCTGGCATCGCGAGAAACAGGGCACCGTCGAACATGGCCACGGCATCCTCAAGCGGGACCTCGCCGCTGGCACGCTCCCCTGCGCTCGCTTCGGCGCCAACGCAGCCTGGTGGAGGCTCAACGTCCTCGCCCACAACCTCCTCGAGCTGCTCAAGGCCGAGACACTCCCCGCCGCCCACCGCTCGCTTCGACCCAAGGCGCTCCGCTTTCGCCTCCTCAACCTCGCCGGCCGTCTGCTCCGCAGCGCTCGCCAGCTCGTGCTGCGCCTGAGCGCGGCGCTCCCCTTCGCGCCGCTCTACGCCCAGGCGCGAAAGACGCTCAGAGCTGCCCTCCCACGCGCTGCCGCAGGCGAACCCCCACTGCCCTGATCCGCCCTCGGACTGCCGTCTCCGCCTGCCGCCACACCACACCTCTGCCCTCGCTGCACCCCGCACCCTCCCCGGCGCTCCCTCCGCCCGCGCTGCCCGCCCTCCCACCACTGCCGGACCACTCTGCTCAGCCCCATCGCCCCCGCCAGCCAGGCTCCAACCCCCACTCCAGGGCAGCGCGGGCGCTGGCCCGACGATTAGGGACGTGAGCGAGCCCCTCGCCTAGCGGGAGGGTTCTGGCTTACTATTGATCCTCGTGAGCCCACGACTCCTGCCGCTCCTCCTGCTGGGAGCGCTCTGCGTCCAGTGCCGCAGCGCGCCGACCACCGTCCTGCTCCGCGTCGAGGCCGAGGTGGGGTTCCCGCTCCCCGAGGAGCTGCGGCTGAACGTCTACGGCGCCGCCGGCCTCGAGGTGAGCGACCGCCGCCTGCCCGACGAGGGGCGCCCGACGCTCCCGGGCGAGGTGGTCCTCTACCCCCGCGCGCCAGGCCAGCTGCGGCTGCTCGTACGCGCCATCGCCGGAGGCTCCCGCGTCGGCGAGGGCGCGGTGCAGGTCGAGGCGGTCAAGGGCAAGCAGGTGCAGGTCACGCTGACGCTCACGACCAAGCCCGTCGCTGACCGTGACGGCGACCAGGTCCCGGACCTGGTCGACAACTGCCCGGACGCGCCGAACCCGCAGCAGGGGCCCTGCCCGAAGGACGGAGGCGTCGACGCGGCGGCGGCCGATGCGAGCGCCGAGGGGCGCCGGGACCTCAGCCCCGACCTCGACTGCGACCACGACAAGGATGGGTACCTCGCCGCGTCGTGCGGCGGCAACGACTGCGACGACACGAACGCCAAGATCAACCCCGGCGCGCAGGAGGGGCCGCCGGGCGACGCCACCTGCTCCGATGGGGTCGACAACGACTGCGACGGCGGCAAGGACCTCGCGGACACCGCGTGCCACAGCTGCACCAGCGACTCCGAGTGCGACGACAAGGCCAGCTGCACCGCGGACACCTGCTCGGGTGGGGTGTGCAAGAACACGCCGACCAACGAGGGCAAGGCGTGCACGACCGGCAACCTCTGCACGTCCGGCACCACCTGCAAGAGCGGGCTCTGCACCGGCGGTGGCGCGGTCTCCTGCCCGGCAGCGCCGCTCTGCAAGACCTCGAGCTGCGACCCTGCCAAGGGCTGCGTGACGGCCAACGCGCCGAACGGCACGACCTGCGACGACGCCTTCTGCACCACCGGCAAGAGCTGCACGTCGGGCGTCTGCACCGGGGGCAAGGCGCGCGACTGCAGCGTCGGGGCGCCGGCCTGCCAGGTGGCGAACGGGTGCGACGAGACGAACGACAAGTGCCTCTACACGCCCACCAAGGACGGCGCCCCCTGCGACGACAAGAACGCCTGCACCCAGGGCGAGACCTGCACGGCGGGGACCTGCACCGCTCCGGCGACGCTGATCGAGACGGTCGACGCGGTGGGCACCACCAGCGGGACGGATCGCGCGATCCGCGTCGATGCGACCGGCGTGGTCTCCACGACCTACCAGACCATGAACAGCGGCCCGCTCCGCTTCGCCACCAACGCGAGCGGCAGCTGGGTCACCGAGGCCATCGACACCGTCACCAGCGCCTCCCCCTCGCTCGTCTTCGAGGGTGGGCTCCCGCACGTCGCCTTCATCCGGGGAGGCCAGGTGCGCTACGGCGTCCGCGGGGCCCCGTGGACCGCTGACTCGGTCGACAGCGGAGAGAGCCACGCCGGCGCCGCCGTCGACGGCAGCGGCGCGCCGCACATCGCCTACCAACGCAACAACCGCCTCTACTGGGCCTATCGCATCAGCTCCGGGAACTGGAAGACGCAGCTCGTGGACGACGGTGGGGGTGCGCAGGTCGGCTACAGCCCCTCGCTGGCCATCGACAAGGCCGGCAAGCTCCACATCGCCCACACGCGGGGGACGATGAGCGGGTACGTGAACCCGGCCGCGCTCCGCTACAGCACCAACGCCTCCGGCACCTGGGTCACCAGCGAGCCCGCGGTGGGGTCGGGGATCGCCGGGCATGGAGGCTTCCCCTCGCTGGCGCTGGGCTCGTCCGGCCAGGTCTACATCACGCACACGGACAACTGCACCTTCAGCTCCGCCGGCGGGACGCTCTACTTGACCAGCAGCTCGCCCCCCTCCTCCTGGACCACGACGACCCTCGGCACACCCGCCGAGCTGGGCAACTTCAGCTCGCTCATCGTCAGCGCGAGCGGCGCCCTCCACGTCGTCTACCGCCAGGACACCTCACCGAACGTGCTCCGCTACGCGACCAACGCGGGCGGCACCTGGACCTTCAAGACGATCGACACGCTCCTCAGCGATAGCACCGTCTACCCCACGCTGGCCCAGGAGCCGAGCGGCAGGCTCCACGTGGTCTACAAGGGAGGGCTGAGCGGGCCGCACAAGCACGCCGCGTTCAGCGCCTGCCCGTAGGACCCCGGCGCCTCCTCTCGCGTTTGACGCGCGCGCCGGCGCGTGCCATCTGTAGAGCCGGTGTCCTCCGAAGCTGCCATCCGCTGCCGCGACCTGGTCAAGCGCTACGAGGGAGACGTCCTCGCCGTCGACGGCCTCACCCTCGAGGTCGCGCGCGGCGAGTGCTTCGGCCTCCTCGGTCCGAACGGCGCCGGCAAGACCACCACGGTCGAGATCCTCGAGGGGCTGCTCGAGCCCACCGCGGGCGAGGTGGAGGTGCTCGGCCGCCGCTGGGCAGACGACGCCAGCGCGCTCCGCGAGCGGCTCGGCATCACGCTGCAGGAGACCCACCTCCCCGACCGCCTCACCGTCGCCGAGGTGGTGACGCTCTTCCGCTCCTTCTACCGGCGAGGCCGCGGCGTCGACGAGGTCCTCGAGCTGGTCTCGCTCACCGAGAAGCGACGCGCCTGGTACGAGAAGCTCTCCGGGGGACAGAAGCAGCGCCTGGCGGTGGCCTGCGCGCTCGTCTCCGACCCCGAGCTCCTCTTCCTCGACGAGCCCACCACCGGCCTCGACCCGCAGTCGCGCCGGCAGCTCTGGGACGTGGTGCTGCGCGCCCGCGCCGACGGACGGACCGTGCTCCTCACCACGCACTACATGGATGAGGCCGAGCGCCTCTGCGACCGCGTCGCCATCGTCGACCACGGCAAGGTGATCGCGCTCGGCACCCCGCGCGAGCTGATCACGCGGCACGTCGGCGCGGAGATCGTGGACTTCACCGTGGGCGCCGGCGTGCCCGCCCCGAGCGAGGACGAGCTGCGCCAGCTCCCCGGCGTCTCCGCCGCGCACGGGGCCGGCCCGGAGAGCTGGGCGCTCTCCGTCGACCAGGTGCACGTCGCCGTCCCCGCGCTCCTCGCGCTGCTCGCCGGGCGCGGCGTGCGGCTCGAGCAGCTCGGCACGCGCTCGGCGACCCTCGAGGACGTCTTCATCCGGCTGACCGGGAGGAAGCTGCGTGATTGATTTGCCCTTCATCGCGGAGCCTCCGAAGGAGGCGAGCAGGGCAAATTGTTGGTCGCGGCAGCTACGCACGACCGCCCGACCTGTGCGGCGCCGCGACAATTCCCCCGGAGGGAATCGTTGAAACCAGGTAGTTCGCCCCTCTGGCTCCTCACGCTGGCGCGGCTGCGGCTCTTCCTGCGCGAGCCGAGCTCGGTCTTCTGGGCCTTCGGCTTCCCCATCCTGCTCTCGCTCACGCTCGGGGTCGCCTTCCGCAACCGTCCACCGGAGCCGATCCCGGCCGCGGTGGAGGCCGGCCCGGGCGCCGAGGAGGTCCGCGCCGCGCTCGCCGCGCGTGGCGAGATCAAGGTGCAGGTCCTCACCGCCGACGCGGCCCGCGCCGCGCTCCGCGTCGGCAGGGTCGCGGTGGTGATCGTGCCGGGCGCCGCCGGCGCGCCGCTCACCTACCAGCTCGACCCGACGCGCCCCGAGAGCCGCCTCGCCCGCGCCGTCCTCGACGACGTCCTGCAGCGCGCGGCCGGCCGCCGGGACCCGCGCGCGGTGGCGGACCGGCTCCTCAGCGAGCCCGGCTCACGCTACATCGACTTCCTCATCCCTGGCCTGCTGGGGATGAACATCATGTCGAG
>JAKLHH010000409.1 GCA_022710245.1 Myxococcota bacterium | reverse complement strand
GCCGGAACCAGGGGGGGTGTCAAGTTTCGTGGGTGGGGACTGCGCCGGGTGGGGACTACGCCCGTGGCTCTAGAGGTACCCCATCGCGATCAGCATGTCCCGCCCCTCCTCGGTGATGAGCTCGGGGCTCCAGGGCGGGTCGAAGGTCCACTCCACCTCCACCCCCTCGACGCCCTCCACCGAGCCCACCGCCTCCTTGACCTGGTGCTCGAGGAACTCCGCGGCCGGGCAGCCCATCGTGGTGAGGGTCATCCGCACGCGCACCAGCGGGCCGTCGAGCTTGAGCTCGTAGACCAGCCCGAGGTTGAGGATGTCGATGCCGAGGTCGGGGTCCTCCACGAAGCGGAGCGCCTCCCAGAGGTCGCCCTGATTGATGCTCATGCTCCACCTCCCTGGGCGCTCGCGCCGGGAGCGGGCACCGCCTGCGCCCGCGAACGCGTGAGCGCGTCCCGGAGCGCCATCCAGCCGAGGAGCGCGCACTTCACGCGCACCGGGAAGCGCTGCACGCCCTCCAGCGCCGCCAGGTCGCCGAGCGCCTCGCTGGTGACCGGACGCGCGCCGTGCATCATCTGGCGCATCACCTCGATCAGCGCCAGCGCCTCCTCGACGCTCTTGCCAGCGACCGCCTCGGTCATCATCGAGGCGGAGGCCTGCGAGATGGCGCAGCCGTGGCCGTCGAAGCTGACCTCCTTCACCCGCCCGTCCGCGAGCTCGAGCCGGAGGTCGAGCTCGTCGCCGCAGAGCGGGTTGTCGTGGTGGACGCGGACCCCGCCCGCGCCGGCTGGCCGCTTGTTCCGCGGGGCGCGGTAGTGGTCGAGGATGATCTCCTGGTAGAGCTCGTCGACGGACACGGTCAGCTCCGATCGAAGAACGCGCGCGCCCGCTCCAGCGCCTCGCCGAGCGCGGCGAGCTCCTCCTCGCTGTTGTAGTAGCAGCAGGAGGCGCGACAGGTGGCGGGGACGCCGAGCTCCCGCATCAGCGGCTTGGCGCAGTGGTGGCCGGCGCGGATCGCGATCCCCTCGGCGCCGAGGAGGGTGCCGACGTCGTGCGGGTGGATCAGCTCGCCGCGGCGGTCGAAGAGGTTGAACGCGAAGGTCGCCCCGCGCCGCTCGGGGGTGGAGGGCCCGTGGAGCCGCAGGCCAGGCACGCTCCGCAGGACCGCGAGCCCGCGCGTGACGAGCCGCGTCTCCTGGGCGCGGATCGCCTCCCAGCCGACCTCCTCGAGGTGCCGGATCGCGGCGCCGAGGCCGATCGCCTCGGCGACGGGCGGCGTCCCGGCCTCGAACTTGTACGGCGGGTCGGCCCAGGTCGCGTCCTCGAGGGTGACGTCGCGGATCATCTCGCCCCCGGCGAGGAAGGGGTCCATCTCCTCGAGGAGCTCGCGGCGCGCGACCAGCGCGCCGATCCCGGTCGGGCCGAGGAGCTTGTGCCCGGAGAGGGCGACGAAGTCCGCGCCGAGGGCGCCCGCGTCGAGCGGCGCGTGCGCGGCGAGCTGCGCCGCGTCGACCAGGAGCAGCGCGCCCACGCCGCGCGCGGCGTCCGCGATCGGCTGCAGGTCGGTGACGCTGCCGAGCACGTTCGACATGGCGCTGACCGCGATGAGGCGCGTCGTCGGCGTGACCAGCGCGGGCAGCTGCTCGAGGCGCAGGCGCCCCTCGCCGTCGAGCTGGAGGAAGCGCAGCCGGGCGCCGGTGGCGCGCGCCGCGAGCTGCCAGGGGACCAGGTTCGAGTGGTGCTCGAGGACGCTGAGCAGGATCTCGTCGCCCGGGCGCAGGTGACGCCTGGCCCAGGCGTGGGCGACCAGGTTGATCGCCTCGGTGCAGCCGCGGGTGAAGACGACCCCCTCGCGCTCCGGCGCGCCGAGGAAGGCGGCCACGCGATCGCGCGCCGCCTCGTAGGCCGCGGTGGCCTCCACCGCCAGGGAGTAGTCGCCGCGGTGGACGTTGGCGCGGAAGCGCTCGTAGTACTCGTTCATCGCCGCGAGCACCGGGCGCGGGGTCTGCGTGGTGGCGGCGGAGTCGAGGTAGACGAGCGGCTGCCCGCCCGCCTGGCGGGCGAGGACCGGGAACTCGGCCCGGGCCCGCCGCAGCTCGAAGCCGTGGGGCGTGCTCGCCAACGCAGTGCTCCTCACGGGCGCGCCTGCTCCTCGGGCGCCGCCGAAGTCGCCATGGCCAGGTCGGCGCGGAGCGCGTCGTAGCCGCTCTCCTCGAGCGACCGTGCCAGCTCGGGCCCGCCCGACCTGACCACGCGGCCATCGATCAGGATGTGTACCACGTCGGGCTCGAGGTAGGAGAGGATCCGCATGTAGTGCGTGATGACGAGGAACGAGCGCTCCGGGCCGCGCAGCGCCGCCACCGATGAGGCCACCAGGCGGATGGCGTCGATGTCGAGGCCGGAGTCGGTCTCGTCGAGGATCGCCAGCTCGGGGCGGAGCAGGCTCAGCTGCAGGATCTCGTTGCGCTTCTTCTCGCCGCCCGAGAACCCCTCGTTCACGTTGCGCCGGGCGAAGGAGAGGTCCATCCCCAGCTGCTTCAGCTCCCCGTCGAGGAGCTGGCGGAACTTGCGCACCGGGACCTCCTCGCCGCTCACCGCGCCGAGCGACGCGCGCAGGAAGTTCATCACCGAGACGCCGGGGATCTCCACCGGGTACTGGAACGCGAGGAACATGCCGAGGCGCGCGCGCTCGTCGGGCGCGGCCGCCGTGACGTCCTGCCCCTTGAAGAGGATGCGGCCGCCGGTCACCTGGTAGGCCGGGTGCCCGAGGAGCAGGTTGGCGAGCGTCGACTTGCCGGAGCCGTTGGGCCCCATCAGCGCGTGCACCTCCCCGCGCGGGACGCTCAGGCTGACCCCCTTCAGGATCGGCTTCCCCTCCACGGAGGCGTGGAGCTCCTCGATCATCAGCAGCGGCTCGGACATCTCACTCTCCCTCGGTCAGGCCCACGCTCACCTCGCCGCCCTCGAGGCGGACGGGGTAGGTGCGCAGGTCGCGCGTGGCCGGCAGCGAGAGCGCCTTGCCGGTGCGCAGATCGAACGAGGCCCCGTGCAGCGGGCACTCGATGGTGAAGCCCTCCACGAACCCCTCGCAGAGGCTCGCCTCCTCGTGCGTGCAGCGATCCGCGAAGGCGAGGACCTCGCCGCCTCGGCGGAGCAGCCCGACGGGCTCGCCCCGCGCCTCGCAGCGCACCGGCTCACCCTCGGGCAGCTCGGCGAGGCGCGCCACGCGCACGAACGTGGTCATCGCCGTTCCCCGGCCGGGGTCAGGATCTGCCGCGGCGCCAGCTTGGCCGCGATGGCCGCCTGCAGCGGCTCGCCCAGCCGCGCCCAGGCCGTGCGCTCCACGAGCCCGCCGAAGAAGCCGGCGACCAGGAGCCGCTCGGCCGCGGCGCGCGAGAGCCCGCGCGAGCGCAGGTAGAAGAGCTGCTCCTCCTCCAGCGGCCCGACGGTGGCGCCGTGGGTGCAGCGCACGTCATTGTTGGCGATCTCGAGCTGCGGGTTGGTCTCCGCCTTCGCGCCCGAGGAGAGCAGCAGGTTGCGATTGGCCTGGTAGGCGTCGGTCCGTCGCGCGCCCGGCGCGACCCGGATGGTCCCGTAGTAGAGCGCCCTCGCCTGATCGTCGAGCACGCCGCGGTAGAGCAGGTCCGAGCTCGTGTGCGGCGCCGTGTGCTGCTGCACCGTCCAGTGCTCGAAGCGCTGCTCGCCGGTGGGGAAGTAGAGGCCGAGGAGGTCGCTCCGCGCGCCCTCGCCGAGGAGCTCCACCTCGAGCGAGGTGCGCGAGAGCTCGCCGCCGAGCGTGACGAGCAGCGACTCGAGGTGCGCGCCCTGCGCCAGCCGCGCGTGGAGGCGGCCGAGGTGGCGGACGCGCGCGCCCCAGCCCTGCCAGCTCGCCCAGCCGACCCAGGCGCCCTCGCCGACGAAGAGCTCCGTCGTCGGCAGCGCCAGCGCAGGCGCGGCGAGCTCGTCGCCGCCCGCCTGCAGCTCGTCGAGGACCAGCCGCGCGCCCGCCTCGACCACGCAGAGGTTCCGCGCCGGCGCCAGGCCCGGCCGGGTGAGCGCCGAGAGGAGCGCGATGGGCGCGCGCAGCCGGGACCCGGCGGGCACGCGCAGGAACCAGCCGCCGCGGTGGAGCGCGAGGCTGCAGGCGTCGAAGAGGTCCTCGCCGTGGTGCAGCGCGCCGAGGTGCTCGCGAACGAGCGCCGGAAACCGCGCCGCGGCCTCGGAGAGCTCGCAGAGGGTCACGCCGGCGGCGCGCGCCTCCTCGTCGAGGGAGACCTCGAGCGGGGCGCCGTCGAGGCTGATCGCGCGGCCCGCGGCCTGCAGGCCGCTCACCAGCTCACGCGCGCTCGCCGGGAGCGCTCCGGGCGCCTCGCCAGGCGGAGGCGGGGAGAAGCGGCCCGGGTCGAGGCGCGAGAGGTCGCTGAAGCGCCACCGCTCCTCGCTCGCGCGCGGGAGCCCGAGGCCCTGCGCGCGCCCCCAGGCGGCCCGCCGGACGGTGGCGAGCCAGTCGGGCCCGCGCGCGATCAGCGCGTCGAGCTCCGTCGCCCAGGCGCCGTGGAGGACGGCGTCGTTCGTGGAGACGGCGGCGCTCATCCGACGGACCCGTCCATCTGCAGCTCGATCAGGCGGTTCAGCTCCACCGCGTACTCCATCGGCAGCTGCTTCGTGATCGGCTCGATGAAGCCGCGCACGATCATCGCCGCGGCCTCCGCCTCGGGGATGCCGCGGCTCCTCAGGTAGAAGAGCTGCTCGTCGCCGATGCGGGCGACGGTGGCCTCGTGGCCGATCTGCGCGCCGTGCTCCTGGATGTCCATGTACGGGTAGGTGTCGGAGCGCGACGCCTCGTCGATGAGGAGCGCGTCGCAGCGCACGTTGGAGCGGACGCCGGTGGCGCCGGGCGCGACGCGCACGAGCCCGCGGTACGAGGTGCGCCCGCCGTCCTTGGAGATCGACTTGGAGACGATCATCGACGAGGTCTCCGGTGCCAGGTGAGTCATCTTGGCGCCCGTGTCCTGGTGCTGGCCGGCGCCGGCGAGCGCGAGCGAGAGGACCTCGCCGTGCGCCTTGCGGCCGGCGAGCACCACCGCCGGGTACTTCATGGTGATCCGCGAGCCGAGGTTCCCGTCGACCCACTCCACCACCGCGCCCTCGTGCGCGAGCGCGCGCTTGGTGACCAGGTTGTAGACGTTCGAGGACCAGTTCTGGATCGTGGTGTAGCGGATGCGCGAGTGCGGCAGCGCGATCAGCTCCACCACCGCGGCGTGCAGCGAGTCCGAGGAGTAGACCGGGGCGGTGCAGCCCTCGACGTAGTGCACGAAGGAGCCCTCGTCGGCGATGATCAGCGTGCGCTCGAACTGCCCGACGTTCTCCGCGTTGATGCGGAAGTAGGCCTGCAGCGGCACCTCGACCCGGACGCCCTTCGGCACGTAGATGAAGGAGCCGCCCGACCAGGTCGCGGAGTTCAGCGCGGCGAGCTTGTTGTCGCCGGGCGGGATCACCGTGGCGAAGTAGCGGCGCAGCAGCTCCGGGTGCTCGCGCAGCGCGGTGTCCATGTCGGTGAAGATGACGCCGCGCGAGGAGAGCTCCTGCTTGACCTGGTGGTAGACGACCTCGGACTCGTACTGGGCCGAGACGCCGGCGAGGTGCTTGCGCTCTGCCTCGGGGATGCCGAGCCGGTCGAAGGTGGTCTTGATCGAGTCCGGCACGTCGTCCCAGCTGCGCCCGGGGCGATCGGTCGCGCGGAGGAAGTAGAAGATGTTCTGGAAGTCGATCGTCGACAGGTCCGCGCCCCAGGTGGGCAGCGGCTTGCGCTCGAAGCGCTCCAGCGCCTTCAGCCGGAAGCTCCGCATCCAGTCGGGCTCCGACTTGAGCCACGAGATCTCCTCCACCACCTCGCGCGACAGGCCGCGCTTCGGCTTGAAGACGTAGCGCTCCGGGTCGTGCCAGCCCCACCGCTCGCGGTAGCTCTGCTGGAGATCGACCGCCGCCTCGTTGCTTCGCTCCATCATGCACCTGCCCTCTGCGACGCCCGGCCGCGCCACCGATCCCATCCTGCTCACGCCGGGCGCTGGTATCGTGACCCATTGGGCTGCCCCTGTCAGTCCAATGTCTATCGTATTTGTAGACTAGCCGCAGATGTCCGGAAGTCAATGGGTTTGCATGGGGATGCTGCCTCGGGAGACGATGTCGCGGTGCCGCCCAGGTTGGGCGGTCGGGCCTGGCTGCCGCGACCAACGAAGTCGCCCCGCTCGCACCTCGGCGCTCCGCGACGAAGGGCGAGCTTGCAGGACGCGCCCGAAGTGCGGGACCCATCCGGCAGGGCGCCCGCCGCGCCGGGCAGCGAGCCAGATCCGCGCTACAGCCAGATAGTAACGGCTCCGGTAGCAGAACTCCCCGCTCCTGCGGCGCCGTTCTCCCCGGTTCCGGGGTGGGAACTTGCGCTCTTTTTGGGCTTGCCAGAGGGCCCGCCGGAGGTCTAAGACCGGGCTCGGCGGCTGCGAAAGCTCCGCGCTCGAGGTTCACTCACCTGTCAAAAGGAGTTCGAGATGTCTCGTGTGTTCAACGCGTTCGCAATGGCTCAGGCCCAGTTTGACGCCGTTGCGGAGAAGCTTGGTCTGGATCAAGGGACGCGCGAGTTCCTCCGCTGGCCGCGCCGCGAGCTGCACTTCACCGTCCCCGTGAAGCGCGACAACGGCAGCGTCGAGGTCTTCCACGGCTTCCGCGTCCAGCACAACGACGCGCGCGGTCCGGCCAAGGGCGGCATCCGCTTCCACCCCGACGAGACGATCGACACCGTGCGCGCGCTCGCGACCTGGATGACCTGGAAGACCTCCGTCGTCGACATCCCCCTCGGCGGCGGCAAGGG
>JAKLHH010000408.1 GCA_022710245.1 Myxococcota bacterium | reverse complement strand
AGGAGGTGATGGTGACCGGCGTCTTCTCGTTCACGTAGCCGAACGGCGGATCGATCCCGCAGATGACCACCGTGAGCTGGTCGATCACCTTGATCGCGGCCGTGAACTTGTAGGAGCAGCCGCCCGGATCCTTCACCGTCACGTCGTAGGTGCCGGTCGGCACACCCGCGGGCACGGTGGCGTCGATGCGATCGCTGCTCGCCACCTGCACGTTGGTGAGCGCGGTCGCGGTGGGCGTGGTGCCGATGGAGACGGTGACGCCGGCCTTGAAGCCCGAGCCGAAGATCGTCACCGGGAAGTCCACCTTGTTGTAGACGGTGGAGGGGTCCACCGCGACGATCACCGGCCCTTGGCTGATGCTGAGGCCCGCGGCGCCGGTGAGGACGCCCGAGGCGCAGCCGTCGGCGTTCGTCACCTTGACGTCGTAGGGGCCGCCCGGGGTCATCGGGCCCACGGTGACGGTGATGGTGGTCGAGTCCTTCACCACGACCGAGGGCGCGGTGAGGACCGCGCTGCCGATCGTCACGCTGGCGCCCGGCAGGAACCCGGTGCCCTTGAGGGTCACCTCGCCGCCCTGGCAGATCGTCTGCGGCGCGACGCTGCTCAGGCTCGGCGGCGGCACCACGGTGATCTGGATCGGCGGCGTGGAGGTGCAGCCCTCGGGGTTGGTCACGGTGACGCCGTGGGTGCCGTCGGCGAGGCCCTTGCGCACGGTGACCTCGATCGTGGTCGCGCTGACGAACTTCACGTCGGCCGCGGCCACCGCCTTGCCATCGATGGAGACCGAGGCGCCGTCGCGGAGGTCCTGACCGGTGAGGGTGACCTTGGTGTCGAGCTGGTCGCAGATGACCGCCGGCTCCAGCTTGGTGAGCTTCGGCTCCGGCACCATGTGCAGCGCGTTCGGCAGCGTGCTCGAGCAGCCCTCGGCGAGGAGCACCTGCACGTCGTAGTCGCCGACCGGCACGCTCATCGCCTTGACCAGGGCGGTCAGCGTCTTCGCGGCCGCGTCGAAGGTGGTGTCGACCGCGTAGGTCTTGCCGCCGCCGATCAGCGCGACCTTGGCGCCCTCGCGGAAGTTCTCGCCGGAGACGGTGACCTTCTGGTCGATGGTGGGGCAGATGTTCTCGGGGGCGACCTTGAGCACCTTCGGCCCCGGCACCACCTCGAGCCCCCTGGCGAGCTCCCCGGTCTGGCCGTTCGGGTTCTTCACCATCACCGTGTAGAAGCCCGGCTCGAGGAGCGTGTTGACGAACTCCTTGGTCAGCGTGACCTTGAGCTCGCCGTCGCCCACGTAGGCGAGCTTGACGCCGGCGAGGTTCTTGTCGGCGAGCCGGCCGCGCACCATCGGGCAGGTCGGCTTGTCGATCGCCTCGTCGGTGTCGCAGCTCGTCACTCCCTCCCTCTGCAAGATCACGGTCGGGAGCTCGAGCTGGGGCGTCTCGCCGAGGAGCAGCACCGGCAGCGGCGCGAACCCGGTGCCCTGGAGCGAGAGCAGGTCGGTCGCGTTCTTGTCGCAGTCGCCGCGGGCGTCACAGGTGCAGAGGACGTTGCTCCCCCGCTCGGTGACGACCCTGGCCACGGTCGGCGCCGGCCCGTCCACCTTCTTCTCGCAGGCGGTGAGGCCGAGCAGGACCGCCAGGCCGACGCGCGCGCACGAAGAGAGGCGTGCTCCGTTCATGGGCTCCTCCTCAGGCTAGTAACTGGACTAGTGATGCCATTTAACCAGAATTCCGGGATGACTGCCAAACTCTCCAGGCGCCCTCGTGAAGCAGCGCGGCGAGGAGCACGCCGGCGGCGTAGGCTGGCAGGTCCCAGCCGCTGAAGGTCGACCCCAGGAGGAGGCGCAAGAGCAGGCTCCTGCTCGCCAGCCAGGCCGGCACGGGCGAGAGCTGCGCGAGCTCCACGGCCCAGCTGACGGCGAGCGTGAGGAGCGCCGCCGTCAGCGGGCGCAGGGCGGGGCGCACGAGCAGCACGCCGAGGTAAGCCATCACCGACCAGAGCGCGACGCCCGCGTACTTGGCCCACCAGCCGCCGAGGCCGTGGCGCGCCGCGAGCCCGAGGCCGATGACCAGCGCGAGGAGCCCGACGAGGACCAGGCGCGAGGCGACGCGGGGCGACCCGGTCTCGCGGCTGACTTGTTGGTCGCGGCCGCTCCGCACGACCGCCCGACCTGGGCGGCGCCGCGACACTTCTTCATGGGAGCGCATGGCTCGTGCTATGCTTCTTCCGCCTCTCGCGGGTCCGGACCCCGGGCGCTGATCGTCGTTCCGGGGCGCCGCGCGGTCAATGAAAGGAGCAGCCCTCGATGAGCCCAGCCCCCCTCTCCTGGCGCCAGCGCTACGGCGCCTGGGCCGTCATCGCCGGCGCCTCCGAGGGCCTCGGCGCCGCCTTCGCGCGCGCCCTCGCGGCGCGGGGGCACGACCTGGTCCTGGTCGCGCGGCGCGAGCCGCTCCTCGCCCAGCTCGCGAGCGAGCTCGCCGCCGCCCACCACGTGGAGGCGCGACCGCTCGCGCTGGACCTCGCCGACCCGGCGACGGTGCCGGCCATCGCCCTGGCGACGCGCGAGCTCGAGGTCGGCGTGCTCGTCTACAACGCCGCCCTCTCGCCCATCGCGCCCTTCCTCGAGGTGCCGCTCGAGGAGCACCTCCGCGTGCTGGAGATCAACTGCCGCGCACCGACGCTCCTCACCCGGGCGCTCGGGGAGCCGATGCGCGCCCGCGGCCGCGGCGCCATCCTGCTGATGTCGTCGATGATGGCGCTGCAGGGCTCGGTGCTGATCAGCCACTACGCGGCCACGCGCGCCTTCAACCTGGTCCTCGCCGAGGGGCTCTGGAGCGAGCTGCGCGAGGCGGGCGTCGACGTGCTCGCCTGCTGCCCCGGCGCCACGCGCACGCCGAGCTACTTCGGCAGCCAGCCGCGGCGCGGGCGCTTCGCCGCCCCCGAGCAGGAGCCCGAGGCGGTGGTCGCCGAGGCGCTCGCCGCGCTCGGCCGGGGGCCGAGCACGGTGACGGGCCGCTTCAACCGCGTGGTGGCGCTGCTCCAGCGGCTGCTGCCGCGGCGCACCGCCGTCGAGCTGATGAGCAGGACCGTGCGACAGATGTACGAGCGGTGAGAGCGGCGGGCAGGGCCCGCTCGTCTCGCCCCTGCGCCCTGCCCGTCGTTGCTCAGAGGAAGTCCCGCTCCACGGCCTCGGGCTCCTCGCGGCGGAAGCGGTAGAGGTGCGGCGGCCGGCCACCCTGCCGGCCGACCGCCTCCTCGAGGACGCCGGCCCGCTCGATCAGGCCGATCTTGAGCAGCTTGCTGCGGAAGTTGGCCCGGTTCAGCCGGCGGCCGAGGATCGCCGTGTAGACCGCCTCCAGCTCCTCGATGCGGAAGGTGGGAGGGAGCAGGCAGGCCGCGATGTTGGTGTAGCGGAGCTTGCCAGCGAGGCGCGCCGCCGCGGCCGCGATGATCTGGTCGTGGTCGAAGGGGAGGCTGCCGCGGAGCTCGCGCGTGCGGTGCCAGCTGCCGCGGCTCGGCTGCGGGCCGTCGGCCGGCGCGAGCCCGAGGTAGGCGACGCTCACCGTGCGCCCGCGCGGGTCGCGGTAGAGGCCGTCGAAGGCCGCCAGCTGCTCGAGGTGCAGGGCCGCCTGCGCCTCGGCGGGCAGGCCTGCCTTCTCCACCAGCGCGCGGCGGGCGGCGGCCTCCAGCGTCTCGTCGAGGCGCACGGCGACGCCGGGGAGCGCGAGCTGGCCGCGGTGCGGGCCCTGACGCCGGTGCTGCAGCAGCGCCTCGAGCTGATCCTCCCGCACCCGCAGCAGCACGACGTCCACCGCCAGGACCGGTCGCTCGAGCTGGGGTGGCACGTTCGCCTCCAATAATATTCCTGATTACTTTTACCAGCTTCATCAATAGCACGTCAATTGCCGTCGCCGCTTATCGGGCGGGGCTTGATCTCTCCCGCGGTTTAGTCAGAATCTAATTAAACGCGCAGGAGCCGCTGCCATGACCCCCTCGCCCACCGCCCTCCCCGCCGCGCCCGCCGCTGCCGGCTGTCGCGCCCTCCCCGCCGTGCCCGCCGCTGCCGGCTGTCGCGCCCTCCCCGCCGTGCCCGCCGCCGACGGTCGCGCCCTCTGTGCGACGCCCGGGTCCGCCCCCCGCCCGGACGCGCTCGACTGGGCGCCCGAGAGCGCGGGCCCCGGCCCCTTCACGCCCGCCGAGGTCTTCGCGGCCGGGCTCCGTCACCACCACCTCGCCAACACCGCCTACCCGATCGCGCACCGCCGGACCATCTGGCGCTACCGCCAGCCGGAGGAGCGGCACGCCGCGCTCCTCGCCGGCGCGCTCGGGCCGGAGCGGCCGCTCGGGCTCTACCTCCACCTGCCCTTCTGCGAGCGGCGCTGCGGCTTCTGCGAGTACACCGTGGTCCCCACCCACGACGAGGCGGTCGAGGCGCGCTACCACGCCGCGCTCCTGCGCGAGCTGGAGCTCCACCTGGAGAACCTCGGCGGCGCCCGCGAGCTGGTCGGGCTCGACCTCGGCGGCGGCACGCCGGGACTGGTGCAGCCGGCGCGGATCGCCGAGCTCGTCGCTCGGGTGCGCGCCGGCTTCCGCCTGGCGCCCGGCTTCGGCATCAGCCTCGAGACGACCCCCCGCCTCGCCGCGCGCGCGCCCGAGCGGCTCGCGGCCCTCCGCGCCGCCGGCGTCGACCGGCTCAGCATGGGGCTGCAGGTGGTGAGCGATCACCTGCTGCAGCAGTACGGGCGCGCCGCCCGCGTCGAGGAGAACGCCGTCGCGGTGGAGCACGTGCGGCGCGCCGGCTTCGCCTGCCTCAACCTCGACCTGATGTACGGCCTCGCCCGCCAGAGCCTGGACGATCTCCGCCACAGCCTCGAGGCCGCGCTGCGCCTCGACCCCGAGGTGATCACCCTCTACCGGATGCGCTACAAGGGGACGAGCGTGCAGGCCGAGGCCCGCCAGGTCAGCCTCGAGCGCGTCGCGGAGATGCACGAGCTCGCGCACGACCTCCTCGGCGCCGCCGGCTACGCCGCGGTGCCGGGCCAGAACAGCTTCACCCGCGTCCCCGGCGACCCGGGCACCAGCGCCTACCTCACCGCGCGCGTGGTCTGGGGCGTCCCCTACCTCGGCCTCGGCCTCGGCGCCCAGAGCTTCACCGGGAACCTCCTCGCCTACAACGAGGGCGCCGCGAGCAAGCGGCTCGAGCCCTACCTCGCCGCGGTGGCCGCCGGCCGGCTGCCGCTGCAGGACCTCTACCACCTGCCGCCGTCGGAGGGCATGGCGAAGATGCTCGCCGTCTCCTTCTACGCCGGCGCCATCGAGCGGCGCGCCTTCCACCTCCGCTTCGGGGTGGCGCTCGAGGAGCGCTTCCCTGCCGAGGTCGCCTTCGTCCTCGAGCGCGGCCTGATGGTGGAGCGTGGCAGCCGCCTCTGCCTCACGCGCGCCGGCGCCCGCGCGGTGAGCGGCGTCATCGCGCTCTTCTACTCCGACGCGGTGAAGGCGCACCTGCTCGCGCTGGGCGGTGGTGCGGCGGACGAGCGCAGGGACGCGGAGGCGGGAGGTGCCCCCGCGGAGGCGGGAGGTGCCCCCGCGGAGGCGGGAGGTGCCCCCGCGGAGGCGGGAGGTGCCCCCGCGGAGGCGGGAGGTGCCTCGTGAGCGCCGCGCGGCCCTACGCGTTCGCCAACATCCTCCTCGCTGGCCGCTGCAACCTGCGCTGCCCGGCCTGCGTCGGCCGCCGCCTGCCCCGGCTGCCCTCGAGCCTCGAGCGCTTTCCGCTCCCTGGCCTCGAGCGCTTCACCGCCGCGCTCCGCCAGCACGGCGTGCGCGAGGTCTCGCTGACCGGCCTCGACGCCGAGCCGCAGCTCTACCCCTACCAGCGCGAGCTCCTCGCCTGCCTGCGCGCCGAGGTGCCGGGGGTGCGCGTCTCGCTCCACACGAACGGGACCCGCGTCCTCGCCGACCCCGAGCTCTTCAACCGCTACGACCGCGCGACGGTCTCGGTCCCCTCGCTGGTGCCGGAGACGGTGGCGAGGATGACCGGCGGCGGGCGGCCGCTCGACCTTGTCGCCATCCTCGGCGCGGCCCGCGTCCCGCTGAAGATCTCGGTCCTCGTCGACGACCCGAACCGCGCCGAGCTGCCCTCGCTCCTCGCGCGCCTCGAGGCGCTCGGCGTGCGTCGGGTCGTGCTCCGCCGTCGCGACGGCGATCACCGCCGCTGGGAGCTCCTGCCGGGCCTCGCGCCCGCGCGCTCCTTCGCCGGCAACCCGGTCTATCAGCTGGGCGCGCTGGAGGTCACCGCCTGGGACTTCGGGCGGACGCGGCTCCGCTGCCTGAACCTCTTCTCCGACGGCACGGTGAGCGCGCGCTACCGGCTGGCGCGCGCCCTCGCGAGGGCCGCGTGACCGCGGGCGTGCCTGCGCTGGTCCCGGGCGCCGGCGAGGCCGCGCTCGAGCTCGACGCCGCGCTCCCCGCCGGGGCGCGGACCGTCGGGGTGTTCCTCGGCTCCTTCGATCCTCCCCACCTCGCGCACCAGGCGATCGCCGACGCGCTCCTCGAGCGCTGCGACGCCGTGCTGCTGCTGGTCCCGGCCGGGCACCCGGAGAAGCGCGTCGCGCTCGGCGAGAACGCGACCCCGCTCGAGCGGCTGCTCCTGCTCGAGGGGCTGGCGCGGACGCGAGGCGGGCGGCTGATCCCGGGCCTCGCCCGCGAGGTCCTCTACCTGCGCCTCGCGGCGGCGGTGGAGGCCCTGCGCCCCGGCCTGGCGGTGACGGTGCGCCTCGCGCTGGGCGAGGAGAGCGAGGGCCGGCTGCTCGACTCGGAGCGGTACTTCGCGCGGGCGGCCCTGCCCTGGACGGCGGTCGAGGC
>JAKLHH010000407.1 GCA_022710245.1 Myxococcota bacterium | reverse complement strand
CGCCGTCGTGACCTTCCCGGCGGAGGTGTACTGCGCGAGGTAGAGCGAGCCGCCGCCGGCGCCCGTCGGCTGGATCGTGACGGTGTCGAAGGTGAGCGGCGAGGTGAAGATGCCGGAGAGGTGGAGCTGGTCCTTCGCGTCGGCGGCGACGCCGTGGACGCCAAAGGTCTTGCCGGTGCCGGGCAGCGCGAACCACGACGCGCACGGATCGCCGGCGTCGATCGCGACCGCTCGGTCGACGGTGACCGCCCGGTCCGGCGCGAGGCCGCCGTCCGCGCCTGCGGCCGGCCCGCGCTGATCGCTGCGAGTCTGATCGCTGCGAGGCGTCGCGTCCGGTGAGACCCCGGGAGACTGCCGCGTGCTACAGCCGCCAGCGCTCGCGAGGATCGCGAGCGACCACACCGCCATCGTCCTTTGCATTGGACTCCCTCCTCAGCCTCATCCTCATCACCCGTTTGCGCCTCCTCGGAGCCATGACTGGCGAGGCGCTCCCGCCCCACGAGAGAGAGCGAGCGCCGGCAACGATACGGATCGGCAGCGAAGCGTCAAGCGCGATCGGCGGCGATCGCGTCAACGAGAGTGGGACCCGTTTCCTGGACCAGGGGACGATGAGGGACGGCTCGACTCGCTCGAGCAGCTGGTTCTTCTTGCGCCGCACGCCGAAGGAGCCAGCGGAGGGTGCGCGAGGCTAGGGACCGTGCAGACGGACCTTGCTCCGCGGGCCACCGTCGGGAGCAGCCGGCAAGCTCATCCAGCCGGGCCGGCGTCGGTGCAGGATCATCACGCGGCCCGCCTGCACCACCAGCTCCAGGTTGTGCTGGGGATAGTAGATATTGCGGAAGTCCGGTGACTGACCGAGGTACTCGTCGAAGCTGTCGCCGAGCAGACGGACGGCGGCCTCGAAGGTGGTGCCGTGCCCGACGCCTCGGTAGGTGGTGCCGAGGAGCCCCTCGAGCGCCGGGAGGCCGAACGCCCGGTCGACCGCGGGGCTCCGCTCGACGAGGAGCGCGTCGAGCAGCCGGAAGAAGTGATGCCAGCGCGAGACCCCGGTCTTGTGGAGGACGAAGACGCGGACCCGGCGTGACGAGAGCTCGTGGACCCTGGCGAACGGCGGCTCGTCGAGGGCGCGATAGGCGGGGTCGAGCCGCCGGCTGGCAGGCGGCCGGACGGCCTGAGCGAGCCGTCGCTTCGCCTCCGCGTAGCGCGCGCGGCCCTTCGCGGTGAGCTGGCTCGTCCCCTGCGCGAAGAGCTGCCACAGCTCGCGCTCGCTGACGCTGCGCTCCCGCACCGCGCCCTGCTCGACGTGGAGGCCGATGTCCACGGGGTGTAACCAGCGCTCGGCCAAAGGCGCCGCGTCGAGGGAGCTGCTGAACAGCGCCACCAGGGTCAGCGCCACCAGGGTCAGCGTGACCCGGCGGCTGCAGAGGCGCGACAGGCGGGACAAGGCGGCCCTCCTCGGGGGTGTGAGGCCACACTGTTAGAGCGCGGGCCCGCCGTCAAGTGGCACGACGCGCACGCCGGGCACGAAGAGCGTCCGTCCTGCGTGGAACGCGCCGGAGCTACCGACGGCTCGGACCGCGCCGCCGACGACCACATCCAGGCCGTTGAACGCGACCGGCTTCATCCGCTGTAGCCGCGCGAGCGGGATCGGCTTCGGCCAGGGCGCGGGTCGCTCCGGGGCCGGCAAGCGAAAGATGGCGCCGCTCTGCCGGTCCATGATCAGGTACTGGAGGTGCAGCAGGTCGCCGCGAAACTGGTTGCCCGAGAGGAGGACCCAGCGTCCCGGCGGCAGCAGCGGACCGGTCTCCTTGAACACGGGGCCGGGCAGCGTCGTCTCGTAGTCGGCCGAGCCGCGGGGACGGTCCTTCTCCTCACGGTGGAAGAGCGGCACGTGGCGCTCGCGGCCGCCGCGCCGCTCGACCAGCTGTCCCTCCCCGTCGATCGAGAAGGGGTAGCGCGCGCGCGTCCCTCAGCTCGGCCTCGACCTCGTCGTCGCGCTCGGCGGGCGGCTCGCCGCAGAGCTCGTCTCCCTCGCCGCGCTCGGGCGGGGGCGTGAGCCAGCGATACCCCGACAGGACGAGCTCGGGGTGGTAGGTGACCTTGCCGCTCTGAAGGTCGACGCGCATGGACACGATCACGTTCGTCGCGTCGCCCCATGCGTCGACGAGCCGCAGGCAGAGCGCGCGGTCAGGCGGCTCCACCCAGGCGCCCGCGTCGGTGTCCGGGGCGAGCGTGCCGGCCGAGGCCCCGGGCTCATCGGTTCGCGCCATGCGCAGGAGCGGCATCCGCGCCACGAGCTTGTGCTCGCCGGTGACCAGGTCGAGCCGCCAGACGCCCGAGAACCCGAGCGCGCCGCGCGAGGGCCCGCCCAGGTAGACGACCGCGCTCCGCCCGGCGAGGTAGCGGGGTGCCGACGCGGGCCGTCGCTTCACGACGCGGAGGAGCTTGCCCTCGGCGCTGTAGATGGACAGGCCCTGCTCGCCTGCGACGACGATCCGCGGGTCGGGCACCCGCGGGTCGGGCACCCGCGGGTCGGCCGGAGTGGCCAGCAGGGTGGCGGCTCGGCTCGCTGGCGCTGGCTGGCTGGCTCGCTCGCTCGCGGCCGGATGCCCCGGGGTGAAGCGCGCCTCCGGCGCATCCTCCGGCGCTGGACAGGCGCCGGCGAGCACGGGGACCAAGAGGAGGCTGGCTGCTCGAAGCGGACGCATCGCGGTCCTCGTTCGGATCCTGCATGTGGTACGCGCGACCTGGCCGCCAGCTCCCCGAGCCCGACCGGCGGCTCCGGCGGGCGAGGCGGTCCACGCTGGGCGCCTCGACCGGGGACCTGCCCGAGGTCTCACTCCGGCAAGGACGAGCGCAGGCTCTCCAGGTCCGGGTCGGTGCGAGCCGAGCGCAGGACCTTCGCGCAGGCAGCGCCACCCTCGGCGGCGCTGCAGCGCCGGAGCTCCGCGAGCAGCGCCAGCGCCGTGGCCGGCTGACCGTCGCGGTTGTGAGCGCAGGCGAGGTTGTAGCGAGCCAGCAGGTGCCCGGGGTTCGCCCGCAGCGCTTGCGTGAGCTGCTCGATGGCTCCCTTGAAGTCGGCGGCGCGGTGACGCTTCACGCCGAGGCCGTTGAGCCGCCTGGCCTCGGCCTGTCTCGCTGCGCTCACCGGAGCGAGCTCCAGCGCCGGACACCCCGCCGGCAGCGCGCGCGGAGTCGCCGGAGCCGCCGCCGCGCCAGGCGCGACCACCCGCGCCGGCTGGCTCGCGGCCCGGGCGGCGGGCTTCGTCCTCGGCTGCTTCCATGACGGGTGCTCGGCCCCGCAGAGGCTGCCGTCCCGTCCCGCGCGCAGCTGCGCCTCGAGCCGGCGGCAGGCCTTCTCCGTCTCGCCCTCGCGATCGGCCGGCACCCGGGCCAGCGCCGGCCGCGTGCGCTTGAGCTGCGCGAGCTCCGCCGCGGCCTCGCGCCACTCCTGCCGGTCGACCGCGTGGACCCGCGTGGCCAGCGAGCACTGGAAGCGGTGGCGACACTCCGCGCTCTTCTCGTCGACGTCGCTGCCCGTGCCCGTGCAGGGGATCTCCTCGTGGGTGGTGAGCTCCGTGATCACCAGCGACGCCTCGCCGCTCGAGCGGCCGGCGACCCAGCTCATCGCCGAGCGCGTGGACGTGTCCTTGCCGGGCACGCTCGTCGCCACGTCCACCTGGGTCCGCCGGTCGACCCGCTTCATGCTGCCCAGGTGATAGACCTCGACCATCTCGCCGCTGACGGCCTCCATGCCGCCCTCGTCGGCCTCGTAGTGGATCTCGAAGGCCCCGACGCTCGCCGCGAGCCGGGGGATCACGAGCTCGGGACGCCCGCCGAAGAACCTCGCCTCGCAGGCGTCGAAGGCGTCCGTCGAGAAGGCGAGGCTCTCCTTGCCGGCGGCGTCCTTGCGGATGAAGAGCGCGTGCACGGTGGGCGAGGTCCTCGGGTCGGGGCACCCCTCCTCGCTGGCGTCGCTGCCCTGGGTCGGCCGGTAGCCGCTCGGCGTCACCCGGACGAACGCCATCACCAGGGAGCGCTGGCGCACCTCGAAGACCTCGACGCTCGCCGCCGCGGGCAAGCCCTTGCCCTCGCCGGAGCTGAAGCCGCTGAGGTGCCTGCCCAGCTCCTGGCGGAGGTCGAAGGGGGCGCCGCCCTGACGCCTGCGGAGCTCGCCGACGACGCCCTCGAGCTTCGGCGTGAGCGGTGAGAGCTGAGTCAGCGAGGGACCGGTCTCGTCTTCCCTCCGGGTGGGCGCGGAGGTCGGACGTGTCGGCGCGCCGGGGCCGGCCGGGGGCGGGGCGGCCAGCGCCTGGCTCGACCCCGGGCCAGGGGGCGCGCCCGCGGGCTTCGAGACGCGCTGACAGCTCGCCAGCGCCAGGGGCAGCAGGGTCAGCATCAGCAGGTGCCTCGTCACGTCGAGCTCCTCCTCCCGGCCCCGGGCTCCACGTGGCGGCGGAGCCGTTTCATTCGCGGCGCCCTCGGCCCGCGAGAGCTGCGATCGCGCGATAGACCGGCGACGGATCCGCGCGGTCCGGGTAGCCGGCGACCTGGCCATCGCCGAGCTCGACGAGGATCCATTCACCCGACCGGGTCCGCGCGAGGTCCGCGGTGAAGAAGCGGCTCTGGATGCTACGCAGCACGCCCTCGAAGCGCGGCAAGGGCGGCGCGGCGTCGGGGGGCGTGCTCGCTTCGTCCCAGTAGGGGAAGACCGCGACCGCGGCTCCGTCGAGGACGACGAGCCGGTACTCGAGGCCGAGCGGCATGCCGCTCTCCGGGTGCGCGCCGATCGTCTCGAGCTCGACGTACTGCCGGAACACGAGGCCGCCCTGGAGCTCGCCCTGCAGCTCACGGAACCGGTCGACCACGCGCTGGACCTGATCGGCGTCGGACGACGAGGGGATGAAGCAGGCCTCGGTCCAGAAGTGCTTCTGGGACTTCACGTAGTCCTTGAGGATGACCGGCGCGCCCTGGAAGACGGCCAGCGCGGCCATGATCTGCGCGGGCGCCGCGTCGGCGGCGAGCCAGACCGTCCTCGGGGTGTGGGCGCGGATCAGCTCGTAGCTCGCGGGCAGGTGATGGCAGTGGCGGTACTGGTCCAGTGAGTTGATCAGCGTGAGGCCGCGCTCCGCGAGGACCGCGCTCAAGGCGGCGTAGCTCTCGACGGAGAGCATCCAGCCGCGATAGACGCCCAGCCTCGGCGCGCTGGTCCTGGGGATCCGGCGGGCCGCGCGCCTCGGATCCTGCTCGTCGACCAGCGCTTCGTGGTCGAGGAGCGAGAGGGAGAGGTCCGCGCAGCGCGCGAGCTCGGCCTCGCGCGAGTAGGCGGGGTCCACCTGCGCCGGATCATCGGGGTCGCTGCAGAAGAGGATCTCGAGGTCCATGGGGCTTCAGCTCGGAGGTCCGTCGGCGCGATCAGAGCGCTTCACACGTGCCCGGTTCGACTTGAATGAGGTACGTCTCGTTGAAGTACCTGTAGCACTGCGCGCAGTCGATGTCCCACTTCGGGCCGGGGCAGTCGAGCTCCTCGGCCGACGCCCCGAAGATGTTGACCAGCTTCGGGAGGAGCTGCTCGCAGAGCCTGGAGCACTGGCTGCGCGTGCAGCTCCTGCCGCAGTCGCGGCCCCCACAGGAGCTCGCAGCGAAGGCGAGCACCGTCGCCAGCAGGGTGGCGTGGAGGAGTCTCGTCATCTCGGCCCACCTTCCCGGCGTTACCGCCCTCGACGTGACTCGCCATTGTCGCGAGCCACGCCCGTGCGGTCAATCCAGCGTCGAGAGCGTCGAGGCGTTGACAGCGAGCCTGCGCCGGGTCGACGCTGGTAGAAGACAAAGGGGGATCCCGGATGATGCGCTCCGCTCTCGCTGCTCTTCTGCTGCTCACCGAGCTCGTGGGTGCTGGCTGCGACCGCCAGCCGGTACCGCTCCTCGACGCGGCGCCCGCGGACGGCGCGGCGCGCGACTCGGGTCTCGACCGCGACGTCACCGAGGGCGGGCCACCGCTCGCCGACGCCGGCCCCCCGCTCACCGAGGCGCTCGAGGTGGTCGCGCAGGTGACCTGGCTGCCCGCGCTCCACTGCAAGGGCAGCGGCGCCACGGTGCGCTTCACGCTGGTGCCCGCGCCGGGCGGGGCGCTGGTCGCGCCGTACGCGTCGGCCTCCTACGAGGCGCCCTGGGTCCGCACGTCGATGGCGGCCGGGAGCTACGCTGGCAGCGTGCTGCGGCTGGGGCCGTTCACCGTCGACTTCGTCTCCTTCGTCTCCACCAACCAGGGCGTCCGCGGCCTCGAGGTCAAGCAGCTCGAGGCCCGCTACGACGCCGCGACCCACACGCTCGAGGGTACCCTGAGCGGCCAGGTGGCGTGTCTCGACGAGGACATGGTGGACCACGCGCCGATGACCGCCACGCTGCTCGGCAGTCCCGACGTGACCCCGCCGCTGGTCAAGCCCACGACGCTCGCGAGCCCGCAGGTCCTCACCCGCGTGCCCGAGCTCGGCTTCAGCGAGCCCATCCGGCTCGCCGAGGGCGCCACGCTGGCGACGCTCACGGCGGGCCCGGTCGTGATCACGGTCCCCTTCGCGGGCGGCACCGATCCCGGGCGCACCATGGGGCATGTGCTCTTTCCCCTGCAGGGCCACCTGCCCTTCGGCGTCACCGTCACGCTCGAGGTCGCGGGCGCGGCGACCGACCTGGCGGGCAACGCGGTCGCCGCTCCGCGGGCGGTGAGCTACCAGACCATCGCCGACCCGGGCCTGCTCGCGAACTTCGGCTTCGAGGCCGGCGCGGCGGGCTTCGTCACCACCGGCGGACCGCTCCAGATCCTCGAGCAGACCGCAGAGTACCTGGCGAAGCAGGGGACCCGCTGCGCCCTATGGTCGCCGAG
>JAKLHH010000406.1 GCA_022710245.1 Myxococcota bacterium | reverse complement strand
CTGGTCCGCCAGCTGGAGGCGTTCGCCGTGGCGCTGCGTCGCGCGCTGCGGCACGACCTCACCACCCGCGCCGCGGCTCTCACCTACGCCTCGCTCCTGGGGCTGGTGCCGCTCCTGGCGACGGCCTTCGCCGTCTTCCAGGCCTTCGGCGGGCTGCGCCGGCTGCGCGGGCCGGTGAACCAGTGGATCGTCGACAACCTCGCGGTGGGTCGAGCCGCCGAGGTGGGGCGCTGGCTCGACTCCTTCCTCGCCAACATCAACGCGGGGGCCATCGCCGGCGTCGGGGTGCTCTTCCTCTTCTACTCGGCCGTCGACCTGCTCACCAGCGTCGAGTCGGCGCTCAACCAGCTCTGGGGCGTGCAGCGCGGGCGCCCGTTCCTCACCCGTGTCTTCATGTACTGGGGCATCCTCACCCTGACACCTCCCCTGGTCGGGCTCTCCATCTCGGTGACCGCCAGGCTGCAGAGCGCCGCCTTCACCGAGCGGGTGCTCGGCTGGCTCCCCTTCGGCATGGGCACCTGGGTGCTCTCCATCGCCGCAGCGCTGCTCACCTCGGTCGCCTTCGCGCTCGTCTACCTGATCGTGCCCAACACGCGCGTGCGGGTCGTGCCCGCGCTCCTCGGAGGGCTGGTCGCCGGGGTCATCTGGAGCGTCAGCAAGGCGCTCTTCTTCGGCGTCGTCGCTGACTCGGTGAGGTACAGCGCGATCTATGGCGCGCTCGGGATCCTGCCGCTGCTGATGCTCTGGATGTGGGTCAGCTGGATCGTCGTCCTCTTCGGCGCGAGCTACACGGCGGCGGTCCAGGCGCTCTCCACCGAGGGCCTGGACGCCCCTCTGGAGCTCAGCCAGCGCTTCCGCGAGCTCCTCGCCGCCGAGCTCGCGGTGGCGGTGGCGGGCCCCTTCCACCGCGGTGAGGAGCCACCCACGCTGGATCAGCTCGCGCTCGGGCTCGGCACGGTGAGCGCCGTCGTGCGCCCCGTCCTCGACGCGCTGGTGGCGCACCGGGTGCTCGCCGAGACTCGCGCCGGGCGCAACGAGCCAGCCTACGTGCCGGGGAGCGACCTCGGCGGGCTCAGCCTGGCGAGCGTCGTCGAGGTGCTCCGTCAGGATGAGGGCTGCACGCTGAGCCTCGCCGCGCAGCCGCCTGACCGCGAGCTGCACGAGCTCCTCGACCGCGCGGCGGCCGCCGAGCGGCAGGTCCTGGCGGGCGTCTCCCTGCGCGAGCTCGCCACCCGCGCCAGCTGAGCCCGGCGGCTCAGCGTCGGGGCGGGTCGACGAAGCCGGGATCGAGGAGGACGCTCGGGTCAGGGTTCGAGGGCCGTGGCCGGCAGTCGCGCGGGCAGCCGAGCAGCGTCTCGCCGGGCTCGCACCGCCCGTTGCCGCAGGCGCGGGCGTCGTCGCCGAGGTCGGCGTGCCAGGGCGCGCTCGCCGTCTGCGGGCCCACCCACGCGTCGGGCGCAGGAGGGGAGGTGTCGCCGCAGGCTGCGAGCGCTCCGGCTCCGGCGAGCACCGAGGTCAGCGTCAGCCTCGCGAGGGCTCTTCGCGCCCAGCCTGTCGTCGTCATGCTGTCCCCCCCCTTGGGTCAGCTCGGGGTGCAGCGGGTGTGCCAGCGACGCGGTCCGCGAGGTCGAGGGGCTGCAGCCGCGGCATCGCGCGACGCGCCTCGAGCAGCTCGCTCGCCGCGGCGCCGGTCAGCTACGCTGCGCAGCAGCGGGCAGGGGATGTCAGCGGGAGCGACGCCCGATCACGGCGCCCTGGAGCTTGTAGAACAGCGGCGGCGGCAGCGGCGGACCGACGAGGGAGCTCTCCCAGTGCAGCTCGGGGACGGCGCGGCGCGCGATCGCCTCCATCTGCGCGGGGGTCTGGCTGAGGAGATGCGACACCACGGCGTCGTGGCCGGTGACCACGGCTTCGTGCCTGTCGCTGACGGGCAGGACGATATTGTCCAGGCCCGCGGTGGAGGGATTGCCGTCGAACACCACGATCGAGCCCTTCGAGATCGACGCCAGGTTGGCGAAGAACGCCTCCTTGCGTCGCAGCTCGTGCAGCAGATAGACGGAGGCGGCCACCGAGGCGATCCCGTGCAGCTGCTCCGGGAACAGCTCATCCCTGGTGACGTCGGTGTCCGACAGGATGAAGATGGTAGGACTGCAGCCGAGCCTCTTCCAGGCGCTCACCGAGGTGTGCACCTCTCCCAGCTCGCTCAGCGCGACCATCTCGGGCGGATCGACCGCAGACTGGCGGAACGTCCCGAGCAGCAGGTCCCTGGTGAACTGCTGGTCGTGGGCGTCGAAGCAGATGACGCTCAGGCCTCGCACCACCAGCGGGACCAGCTCTTCTCCCTTTCCCTCGCCGAACACAGCGACCAGCGGCAGATCGCCTCGTCTCGTCTCGGACACGATCCGCTCGACGTAGTCTCTCAGCAGGAGCGAGAGCTTCAGCCGTGGCGGGGGCAGACGGCCGACGAGGGTCGGGGCGATGCAGGCCACCAGGTCGGCTGCCTCGGGGATCGCGAGCAAGCTCTTCACGCCGAAGTACTCCTGGAACATCAGCGCGCGGAGCGCGGCGACCTCCTGGCTGAACGAGCCAGAGTAGGACGCCGGATCGAGATTGCCGATCTCCATCTGCGGCTGCACCCGCGCGGGGGCCACCAGCAGCTCGCCACCTTCGAACACACCCTCGTCGATCAGGAACTGCCTGCGCGCGCCGGCGCCCCTGGCGCAGGCCTCCATGTACTCCAGGGACCACCTGCGGGATGGCCGCAGGTCGGCGTCAGGCTCCTCGTCGGCGAGCCGCCGGAAGACCCTGACGGCCCTGTCGATCTTTTCGGCAGCCGGGAGCGAACCGAACTCCGGGATCAGCGCGCGGGTGCGGCGGCTGTTCAGGTGGGCGATGAGTCGCGGTAGCCAGGCCTCACGCCGGCGTGGCCCGCTCTTCATGATGGTGATGGTCGTTGCGCTCGTGACACGCGAGAAGATAGTAGAGGATCTCCTGTCAATGTCAAACATCAGCTCCTGGACGTTGGAGTATTGTGCCCGATGAACTTGAGCTAATATGCTACCGTCGTCAGCGCGATCCGCCGGGGCCGCAGGAGGGCGTAGCTGTGCCCGGGACGAAGACGAAGGTGAGCATCAGCGTCAAGCTCGTCGTGCTCAGCACGACGCTCGTGCTCGCCGTCGTCGCGCTCTCCGGTGTCCTCGGCATCACCCAGACCAACCGGGTCATTGGCAGCCTCGGCGAACGCCTCAAGACCAAGGTCAATGAGAGCCTCGAGGCCGCCGGTATGGCCAAGATGGACCTGCTCGTCCAGCTGACGCGGATCGAGATGCTCCATCATGACTACACCACCCTGCAGATCATCGTGGCGAGGGTCGCCGAGGGTATGCAGGACGTCAGCATGATCGCTGTCGCCGACCGTCCGGGCACCATCGTGGCCCACACCGACAGCAAGCTCGTGGGCTCCAGGGCCGAGGGCATCCTCAAGGAGGATCTGACGGCCACCAACCCCCAGGTGCACCAGGACATCATGGCTGGCGGGCGCAGGTCGATCGCCTTCACCTCGCCGGTGGAGGAGCGTGGCGATCGCCTGGGGACGGTGCTGGTCGCCTTCACGCTGGCTCCCCTGTTCACCGAGCTGGAGCAGGTGCAACAGCTCAGGCAGCACGAGGTGCGCGCCAGCGTGAAGACGACGCTGCTCTTCGCGGCGGTCTCGGGCATCGTCGGACTGATCCTGGCCGTGGTCGTGGGGTTCCACATCTCGCGGCCGATCCGGATGCTGGTGACCCAGGCCGAGCGGATCGCCAAGGGCGACCTGGAGACGCGGGTGGAGGTCCGGTCGCAGGACGAGGTGGGCCTCCTCGGCGACCGCTTCAATCATATGGCGGAGCAGGTGCGGCTGCTGATGAGGGAGTCGGTGGAGAGAGCCGCGCTGGAGAAGGAGATGGAGGTGGCCCGGGCCGTACAGGCCACGCTGGTCCCCGACGCCACGGCCATCGTCGATCTCCCCGGCATCGATCTCGCGAGCTACTTCAAGCCGGCGACCCGCTGCGGCGGAGACTGGTGGACCTACTACTGCCTCCCGGACAGCCGGAGCCTGCTGCTGATCGGCGACGTCACCGGCCACGGGATCGGCTCGGCCATGATCACCGCCGCCGCCAAGGGGGCGGCCGCCTGCTTGATGGCGATGACGAAGGGCGAGGTCGAGCTCGAGGTCATGTTCCGGATGCTCAACTCGGCGATCCTGGAGACAGCCCGAGGGAACTTCGTGATGTCGTGCTTCGCCGGGATCTACGATCCGAAGCAGCACACCCTGCAGGGGGTCAACGCCGGACACAACTTCCCGTTTCACTACTCCGCGGAGACGGGACGGATAGTCTCGATGGTCGTGCGGGGCCACAAGCTCGGCGACGACAAGGACAGCGAGTTCGAGACCCGCACGTTCCAGCTCCAGCCTGGCGACAGGCTGTTCTGGTACACCGATGGGGTCATCGAGTGCGTCAACGCGGAGGACCAGGAGTTTGGCGAGCGTCGTCTCCGGGCGCTGCTGCAGGCGAACGCGAAGAGAGCGCCGGACGAGGTGCGCGACGAGATCGTCAAGCAGACCCTCGAGTTCAGCGGTGACGTTCCACCACGTGATGACGTCACCTTCTTCGTGGCAAGGATACTCTGAGGATGACAGTCAGGGGGCGCTCCACGTGTGGGAACGGTCGGCACCGGCCCGGCAGACGGCTGGTGTTGCTCGCCGTGGTGCCCCTGCTTGGCCCAGCCTGCTCCGGTCGGTCGGAGGAGCCGCTCACGGTGGCGCGTGCCCAGTTCGGGCAGGGGAACTACAGAGCGGCGCTGCGTGGACTGGCTCCGCTCCTCTCCGAGCTCCCGAGCAAGGAGACGCTGATCCTCGCCATCCGTGCCGCCATCCGCGCGGAGGAGACCGGCCGCGCCCGGGAGCTGGCCAGGCGCCTGCTCTCCCTGCCCGGGGCGGGCGCCGAGGAGCTGTATTACGCCGGGATGGTCGAGAGCTCGTCCGGCGAGTTTCAAAAAGCCATCTCCCTGTACGCGAGGGCCCTGGGGGAGGACCCCGCTCACCAGGGAGCGCGGGCCGAGACCGTGGCGGCGCTTGGCCACCTGGGTCGGGCGGCGCTGCGCCGGCGGGACCTCTCCGCCGCCCGGCAGCTGGTGGAGCGCGCCCGACGAGTCGATCCCGGATCCAGCGTGGTCGACCGGAACCTCGGCCTGCTCGAGCTGTACTCGGGCCGTCCGGACCGGGCCGTCGTACCGCTCGGGCGCGCTCTCCGCCGCGCTCCGAACGACCCGGCGGCCAACCACCTCATGGGCCGGGCCCTGGCGGCGACCGGCCAGCTCGTGCAGGCCGAGCAGCACCTTGAGCGGGCCGTGGCGGCCAGCCACGATCTCGGGCCGGCGACCTTCGCCAGGACCCTGATGGCCGCGGCTGCAGTGCGGGCCCGTCTCGGCAAGCCGTTCGGCGCGATGGTGGACCTGACCCAGGCAGCGAACGTGCTCGGCAGGTCTCATCCCGAGCTCGAGGCACAGGTCCGGGCCAGGCTGGCGCGGGTGCACGTGGCGCTCGGCATCGCGGAGCTCGCGCATGGCAAGGAGCAGGCAGGCTGGCGGGCGATGAGGGCGGCGGTCGTCGAGAGCGGTAGCCTCGGGCCAGCCGAGCGCGCCGAGGTCCGGGCCGCGATCCTGCTCGGCGCCGCCGCGCGGGGCCAGCTCGAGCAGGGCCAGCGGCTGCTGGGTGGAGCGCCGGTCGACCTCAGGTTGATCATCCGGGCGGCGTACGCGCCGATCACCGACGATCTGATCGGCGCCTTCGCCGACTACTTCGCCAAGGACTCTGACCGACAGCTCCGCGCAGCGGCGAGCTTCGAGCGGATGGCCGGCAAGCTCGACGCGCTCGCCCGGGCGAAGCTGCTGGAGATGGCCCTCCGTTCCCAGCTCCGCGCAGCAGCCGAGCTGTTCACTTCGGCGAAGGTCGCGGAGGCCCGTCAGGTTCACCTGCAGACCCTGCGCGGCGTCGCCGACCCGCCGGCGATCTGGCGCCACAACGCCGCAGTGCTTGGCTATGCCTCGGGGGACCAGGCGGCGGCCGTGGAGGTGCTGAAGGGGCTCGTCAAGGAGGTGCCCGTCGCTGCGTGCAATCTCGCCGTCGACCGGGAGCAGGCCTTTGACCTGTGGGAGGCCTACCGGCTGTTCAAGGAGTGCAAGGCAAGAGGTGCACAGTTCCCGAAGCTCGACGAGATCCTGGCCGCCAAGCGCGCCGTGTTCGAGGGAGAGCAGTGAACGAGAGGACTCGCATCGCGATCGTCGCAGGTCTGGTGGGGCTGGCAGGGCTCTGGCCGGACTTGGTGCGGGCCGAGAGGCGCCTCAGCGTCGGGCTGTGCTTGCCGGAGATCCCCTTCGGCGGCGCGCTCGAGCGGTACCATGCCGCGAAGCGCGTGGCCCGCCACCTCTCCCGGCAGCTGCAGCGGCCGGTGGAGGGGCTCGCCTATCTCGACCCGAAAGACCTGCGCCGGGACATCCGCGCCGGCCTGCTGCACTTCGCCGCGGGTCGCGTGGACTCGGCGGCGGCGATGTGGGAAGGGGCCGGAGACGAGGGGAGCCGCTTCTGGCTGGGCATCGCGCGGCGCTCCCAACGCGACACGACCGGCGGCGACTCACTCCTGCGCGCCCTGGCGGCGAGGCCCGGCTACACCTTCTACCGCGCCGCCGCGCGCGACACGCTGGGCGTCGCCGGCTGGGTCGGGCCGCGCATCGCGGCGGCCGGCGGGGAGCAGGCCGCGGTCCGCGCGGCGGACGACCTGGCGGCGGTCGGCGCCATGGACGAGGCCGCGACGCTGCTCTCGCGCCTGGCGAACGGCGACGTGCCGTCCGGTCGCGCCGCCGCGGT
>JAKLHH010000405.1 GCA_022710245.1 Myxococcota bacterium | reverse complement strand
GAGTTCTACGACGAGGAGGAGAAGCTGCGGAAGGCCTGGTCCATCCTCAAGGACGACGAGAAGCGCAAGCGCGCCGCGGACTCGCGCAAGAAGTTCGAGGGCCTGCAGAAGCGCTACATGGACGCCGAGCGCCAGCTGATGGAGCAGAAGACCCAGGTGATGATGAAGATCACCGGCAAGCTGAACAAGGTGATCCAGGGTATCGCGCTGCGCGAGAAGTACGACTACGTCTTCAACAACGCCGCGGTCCTCTGGGCGCCGAACCACGTCGACATGACCAACGAGGTCATCCGCGCCTTCAACCGGTAGCGATGCCCCGCCTCGCCCTCGGGGAGCTCGCGGCGCTGCTCGGCGCGCGCGTGGAGGGGGACCCTGCCACCCAGATCAGCGGCCTCGGGGAGCTCGCGGAGGCGAGCGCGGGAGAGCTCGCGCCGATCACCGATCGCGCGCGTGAGGGCGAGGCCGCCGCGAGCGCGGCGAGCGCCTTCCTGGTCGCGCGGCCGCTCCCGGAGCTGACCCGCCCGCAGCTGGTCTGCGCCGACCCGCGCCGGGCGCTGGTCCGGCTCCTCGAGCTCTACGCCCCCGAGCCTGCCGCGGCGCCACCCGGGGTCGACCCGCGCGCAGCGGTGGCTGCCGACGCGGCCATCGATCCCGCCGCCTGGATCGGCCCCTTCGTCTACGTCGGACCGGGCGCCAGCGTCGGCGCCGGCTCGCGCCTCGAGCCCTTCTGCTACCTCGGCCCGCGCGCGCGCGTGGGCCGCGACTGCCGCCTCGGACCGGGCGCCAGCGTGCTCGCTGGCTGCGTGCTCGGCGACCGCGTGCGCCTGGGCGCCGGCGCGGTGATCGGCGGCGACGGCTTCGGGCAGGTGCGCGGCGACGACGGCGCCTGGCAGCGCGTCCCCTCGGCAGGCACCGTGGTCCTCGAGGACGACGTGGAGGTCGGCGCCGGCACCTGCGTCGACCGCGCCACGCTCGGCGCCACCCGCGTCGGCCGCGGCGCCCGGCTCGACAACCTGGTCCAGATCGGCCACAACGTCCGCGTGGGTGCCCACGCCCTCCTCTGCGCGCAGGTCGGCGTCGCCGGGAGCGCGCGCCTGGGCGACGGCTGCCTCCTCGGCGGCCAGGCCGGGGTCGGCGACCACCGCGTGGTCGGCGAGGGCGCCCGCGTGGCTGGCGGGGCGGGCGTCGCCAGTGACGTCGCGCCGGGGGCCAGCGTGGCTGGCTACCCGGCCATCGAACACCGCCGCTGGCTCCGCGCCAGCGTGCTATTCTCGCGCCTCGCGGAGCTGGCAGGGCAGGTCGCGGCGCTCCGGCGCGAGCTCGCGTCACTGGTCGCGGTGGGTCCCCACGACCGCCCCGCTTGCGCGGCGCCGGCCGCGTCATCGGCCGCGGCAGCACCGCACGACCGCGCGACCTGTGCGACGCCGCTCGGGTCATCGGTCGCGGCTCCGCACGACCGCCCGACCTGTGCGGCGCCGCTCCCGAGGGGCACCGAGCACGGAGAGTGAGCCATGCTGAACATCGACCAGATCATGAAGATCCTCCCGCACCGCTACCCGTTCCTGATGGTCGACGGCGTCACCGAGGTGGGGCCCGAGCGGATCCTCGCCTTCAAGAACATCAGCTTCAACGAGCCGCACTTCGCCGGGCACTTCCCCGGGCTGCCGGTGATGCCGGGCGTGCTCATCGTCGAGGCGCTGGCGCAGGCGGGCGCGATCCTCGCCAACCAGTGCGGCAGCTTCGATCCCGAGAAGCAGCTCGTCTACTTCATGGGCATCGACAGCGCCAAGTTCCGCCGCCCGGTGCGGCCCGGCGACCGCCTCGAGCTCGACGTGGAGCCGCTGCGCAAGGGGAGCTCGGTCTGGAAGATGAAGGGGACGGCGCGGGTCGGGGAGCAGGTGGTCGCCTCGGCGGAGTTCACGGCGACCATCGCCAACCGGAGCTGACCCGCGGATGGCGCTCCAGGCCGCAGCGGCCTCGCCGGAGCCGCGCCACCCGACCGCCGTGGTCGAGGCGGGCGCCGAGCTCCACCCCTCGGTGCGCCTCGCGCCGTACGCGGTGATCGGGCCGCGGGTCAGGCTCGCGGCCGGCTGCGTGATCGGTCCGCACGCGGTGGTCCTCGGCGACACCTGGCTCGGCGAGGGCTGCGTGGTCGGTCCGCACGCGGTGATCGGCGCCCCGCCGCAGGTCCGCGAGGAGAGCGGCGAGGGCGGAGCGCTCCGCGTCGGCGCGGGCACCATCATCCGCGAGCTCGCGACGGTGCACGCGGCGCGCGCCGGCGGCGAGACGCGGGTCGGCGCGCGGTGCCTGCTGATGGCGGGCAGCCACGTGGCGCACGACTGCCGCCTCGGCGACGGGGTCGAGCTCGCGAACGGCGTGCAGCTCGCCGGCCACGTGCAGGTGGGTGAGGCCGCGGGCCTCGGCGGGCTGGCCGCGGTGCACCAGTTCGCGCGGATCGGCGCGTACGCCTTCGTCGCCGCGGCGGCCGGAGTCTCGCAGGACGTGCCGCCCTTCGCCCTCGCGGCCGGCGACCGGGCGCGCGTCTACGGGATCAACACGGTGGGCCTCAGGCGGCGCGGCTTCGCGCCCACCCTCCGGCGCGAGCTGGCGCGCGCGCTGCGGCTCCTGCTCGGGGCCGCGACGCTGGCCGACGGGCTGCGCGCGGCGCGCGAGGCGGTGCCACCCTCGCCGGAGCTCGAGGCGCTGCTCGCCTTCGCGGCCTTCTCCCGCCGCGGCCTCTGCGCCCGCGCCGGGCGGCGCCGCCAGCGCGAGGCGCCCTGATGCGGCGCGCGATGATCCTCTCGGGGGTGGTGGTCGCCGGGCTGATCGCGGCCGTGCTGGTCGTCCGCGCGGGCGGCTGTGGCAAGGGCGGCGGCAGCGCGGAGGCGGGGAAGGGAGGCGGCGGCGTGGTGGTCGTCGACCCCGATGAGGTCGGGCGCCCGCCGGCCACGCCCGAGGAGGAGCCGAACGACACCGCCACGCAGGCGCAGGAGCTCCCGCCGGACCGCGCCGTGGAGGGGACGCTCGCGGAGAAGCCCGGCGGCGATCGCGACTGGTACCGGATCGAGATCAAGGCGCCGAAGCAGATCCTCACCGCCACCGTGACCGGCGTCGCCGAGCTCGACCTGGTGCTCGAGGCCTTCGGTACGGGCGGGAGCGGCGCCGCGCCGGCACCCGCGCGGCGGTCGCGCGCAGCGGCCGCGACCCATCGGCCCGAGCGGCTGGTCCGCATCAACAACAGCAAGGTGGGCGAGGGCGAGGTGCTGGTGAACCTGGCGCCGGCGCCCGGCACCACCTACCTCCTCGTCCGCGAGGCCAAGGGCCAGGGGAGCGCGGGCCGCTACCGGATCTCCTACGCGCTCCGCGCGGCCGAGGAGGGCGAGGAGCGGGAGCCGAACTGGAAGGCTCCGCTCGCCACCCCCCTCGCGCTCGAGGGCGAGGCCGTCGGCTACCTCGGCTGGGTCCGCGACGACGACTGGTACCGCGTCGATCTCTCGGCGCTCGCCGCGGGCGCGCGGATCCGCGTGGAGTTCGACGGGCTCGACGAGGTCCGCGCCAACCTCTCGCTGCGCAGCGCGGCGGGGGCGGTGCTGCAGGAGCGCTGGGGCGGCGCCGGCGAGGGGATCACGCTGGCCAACCTGGCCGCTGCCGAGGGGCAGAAGGAGCTCTTCGTGGTGGTGCGGAGCCAGTACACCTTCAACGTGGAGTCGCGCTACTCGGTGCGCGTGGCCTCGGCGGTGCCGCCCGGGCTGACCGAGGCGGAGCCGAACGACAAGCCCGCCGCCGCCACCACCGTGCCCCTCGGCAGCCCCATCGCTGGCCTCCTCGGCGACACCCATGACCGAGACCTCTACGCGATCAAGATCGAGAAGGCCGCGGTGCTGCGGGCGCAGGTCACGGTGCCGCTCAACCTCGACGCGGCGCTGGCGCTCGTCGACGAGACGGGCGCGACGCTCTGGGAGGTGGACGCGGGCGGGGCGCGCGAGCCCGAGGTGCTGCCGGCCTTCCTGGCGAAGCCGCCGCGGGTGCTGCTGCAGGTGCGCGCGCCGAAGGCAGGGAGCGTCAGCTCGGTGGCGCCCTATCACCTGAAGGTGGAGGCGCTCCCCGAGGGGGGCTGGGAGCAGGAGCCCAACAGCTCCCAGGCCGCGGCCACGCCCTGGCCCGCCGAGCTCGCCGAGCTCCGCGGGTTCCTGCACCCGAAGGGCGACGTGGACTGGTATCGTGTGGACGCGGGCGGCGAGAAGCTGACCCTCCAGGTCGAGGCGCCCAAGCTGAAGCTGAAGCTCGAGCTCCTCGCCCTCGACGGGAGCAAGCTCGCGTCGGCCACGACCGACGCGGCGGGCAAGGCGAGGCTGGAGGCAGCGACCGCGGCCGGGACGGCGGTGCTGCTCAAGGTGGAGGACGCGGGCGCGCCGAACCCGCGGGAGAGCTATCGACTGATGCGGGAGAAGCCATGATGACGTACACGACAATTGATCGTGACTTCGACATTGCCCTCCGGGGGATTGCCCCCTCCCCCGGCGCTGCGCGCCTTCGCCCACACCCTCGCCCCACGGGAGCAATACTCGCGAGCCTCACGCTCGGCCTGCTCCTGCTCGGGGGCGCTGGCTGCCCCGCGCCCGCGACGACCTCGGCGCGACCCGAGGACGCGCTCACGGCCTACGCCGAGGCCGTGCTGGCGGGCAAGGTCGACCGCGCCTACGAGCTCATGTCGGAGGCCTACCGCAAGCGCTACGACAAGAAGGAGTTCGCCCGCATGCTCAGGGAGCACCCGGCGGACGTGCAGGCGAGCATGAAGCAGCTCCAGGCCAAGGCGACCGAGGTCCAGGTGGAGGCGCGGGTCGAGCTGGCCGAGGCTGACAGCCTGAAGCTGGTGGTCGAGAACGGCGCCTGGAAGATCGCGACGGACCCGACCGACTTCTACAGCCAGCGCACGCCTGCCGACGCGCTCCGCTCCTTCGTCCGCGCCCTCGAGCGCCGCCGCTACGACATCGTCCTGCGCTTCGTCCCGGCCAAGTGGGCCGAGACCATGACGGTCGAGAAGCTCCGCCAGGAGTGGGAAGGGCAGAAGAAGGACGAGGTCGGCAGCCTGATCAAGAACCTCAAGGCGAACCTCAACGCGCCGATACATGTAGCAGGCGACACGGCGAACATGCCCTACGGGGAGAAGTTCGAGGTGAGGTTCGTGCGCGAGGACGGGATCTGGAAGATCGAGGATCCGGACTAGGGCCGGCCCCTGGACCGGATCCTGGACGGTGCGGACGCAGATTCCGTCGAGATCGGGCCTTCCGTCACCAGCGCGCTCGGGACTGATTGCCCCAGGTGTGCGCTCGCTGCGCCATTTTTGTTGGCGACGCGCAAAATTTGCGACAGCGTGCGTAGAACGTTAAGAGACGACCCCTACAGTGGTTTTGTCGGGAGCCCATGATAGAATAAAAGTACAGAGGCAGCGACACGACACCCGGTGCAGAGTTGGGTGTCCACGGAGGAAAGAGACATAACCCGAAGGTGAGTGAATGCAGGCTGAATTTGCTGCTGAATCTCGCTTTCGGCCCGAACACACGGGAGGCTCGGTACAGTTGGCGTGCTGGTTGCACGGAATAAGGCAAGAAGTGCCGGAGAAACCCAATGCTGGATCCATGGATCATCGAAGAGATTCGCAGACGCGAAGATCAGGATCAGCGGGATGACCGGCCTGTGCTCGAGATTCCACTTGAGGAGCCGGACGACGAGGATCGGAGGGTGCGTGAGGAAGAAGATGAGGTCGAGCGCGGCGTCGTCATCGTGGATTTTCGAGTTTAGGTAGGCCACCCGTCCCTACACGGGTCCGCCCCCGCGGGCGGAGGTGGCCAGCTCGTGCTCCTCAGCTCCGTCAGCTCGTCAGCTCCGTCAGCTCCTCAGCTCCTCAGCTCCTCGGCTTCTCACAGCTGCGACCTGAAGCAGGATCGGGCGCGGAACCCCTCGGGTCTGGCGTGACCTGAGGCAGGATCGGGCGCGGAACCCCTCGGGTCTGCCCCGACCTGACGCAGGATCGGGCGCGGAACCCCTCGGGTCTGGCGTGACCTGAGGCAGGATTGGGCGCGGAACCCCTCGGGTCTGCCCCGACCTGAAGCAGGATCGGGCGCGGAACCCCTCGGGTCTGCCCCGACCTGAAGCAGGATTGATCCCAAAGGTCGGCCAGTCTCGCGTGCGCTCTGCGCCTACACCGGCGTTGACACTGTGAAGAGCGGTGTGGTCTGCTCCCGAGCGAGGGGCAATCCGACATCGAACAGGTAGACAAGGAGGCGCCGCCATGTCCATTTCCATCATCGACCTCACCAACCACCTTCCGGTCCCGAAGCTCGACGTGCCCTCTGCGGTGGCCGTCGGCGCTGCGCTCCTCGCGGGGGTGCCCGCGAGCGCAGGGCCAGGCGTCGTGCAGGCGGGGCGGCACCTCCGCGGCGCGCTCCTCGAGCTGCAGGCGCGCTGGGCCGAGAAGGAGCGTCCAGTCGAGCGCCCGGTGGATCCGCGGCCGGTCGATGCCACCGTGGACGCGGCCTGGGGCGCCTCCGCCCGCCGGCTCGAGGCCATGAGCGCGTTGCCCGTCGACCGCTACCCGAACGCGGCCCGCGCCCAGCGCCTGCTCGATCGCGTCTTCCCCGACGGCCTCGGGTTCCTCACGCTCCCCTATCCGTCGGAGTGGGCCGAGTGCGAGAAGCGTCTCGCCCTCATCGCCGCCGAGAAGCTGGAGCCGGAGCTCGACGCGCTCGCGGGGCCGGACTTCCTGGCCGAGCTCAAGCGCGCGCACGTGGAGTACACCAAGGTGGTGCAGGGCGGGCTGCTCCGCGCCGCAGCGCCGACGGCCAGCCTCCTCGAGCCGCTCCGCGCGGTGGCGCGGGCGATGGCGGTCTATATCACCCAGGTCGTC
>JAKLHH010000404.1 GCA_022710245.1 Myxococcota bacterium | reverse complement strand
TGCCGTCCGCTGCGCGCTTCCTCCTGATCATCATCACTCTGGCACCGGTGGCGCTGCTCGGCGGCTGCGAAGGGCTCGACCCGGCACGTACTGCGTGAGGGAGGGCACGTGCCCCGAGCACCTTCCCCCTTGCCAGACGGGCAAGCGCTGCGGCGACCACCGCTGTGATCCTGGCGAGACCCCGGCCAGCTGCCCGGACGACTGCAAGGCCTCGCCAGCCTGCGGCGACGGCACCTGCGATGTGGGCGAGACGACCGCCTCCTGTCCCCGGGACTGCCCGGCCACCGTCCCGGTCTGCGGCGACAGCACGTGCGAGGCTGGCGAGACCCACGCCTCCTGTCCCCAGGACTGCCCTGCCCCGTCCGTCTGTGGCAACGGCCTCTGCGAGAGCGGCGAGAACACCACGAGCTGCTCGAAGGACTGCCCTGCCCCGTCCGTCTGTGGCAATGGCCTCTGCGAGAGCGGCGAGAACACCGCGAGCTGCCCGAAGGACTGTCCTGCCCCGTTCGTCTGTGGCAATGGCCTCTGCGAGAGCGGCGAGAACACCGCGAGCTGCCCGAAGGACTGTCCGGGCGCCTGCACCACCGGCACCGGCAAGTGCGACGCCACCGACACCATCCGGCTCTGCGAGAGCGGTGGCTGGAAGGTCTACCCCTGCCTCTACGTCTGCATGCAGAAGGGCTACCAGGACTGCGCTGGCTGTGGCCCCGCGACGACCGGCGGAGATGCGTGCGACTGCTTCAACTACGGCCAGGCCGGCGAGACCTGCGCACGACAAGCACAAGTGCGTCGGCGGGCTCTCCTGCTCCTCGACCACCTCGGGCGCCAAGGGCTTCTGCGGCATGTCCTGCAGCACGGTGGGGACGAGCTGCAGCGTGGGGGCTGGACAGTCGGCGAAGTGCGCTCAGCTCGGGAGCAAGAAGCTCTGCGTCTATGGCTGCGCCGGTGGTGTCGCTGCCCGCCGAAGCTAAGCTGCAACGCGAGCGCTGCGACCTGCGAGCCCTGACCCCCACTGTGACCGCGAGTCCGCACCTTCTGGCATGCGCCGTGCTCCGGCTGACGGCGGAGGTGAGCGCGTGCCACGGAGCGGAGACAGCCTGCCATGATGCGCGACGCCGCGCCGCCCGCCTCCCCGCCGGCTCACTCCTACCAGGGGCTGGTCGACGCCTGGTCGTGTCCCACGACGCGGGAGCGCGCCACCCTCGACTTCGCGCAGCGTCGGCGCTCCTTCGTGGCGGGGCTGCTGCCGGAGCTCGCCTTCGAGCTCCCCGCCGCGGAGGTCCTCGAGCTCCTCCGCGCCCGGCTGGGCCGGGCCACGGTGGCGCTCGCGCTCGACCCCCAGCACACGGATCCCGACCGCCCCGCCGCCCAGCTCCCCGCCCCCATCGCCAGCCCCGTGCGCGCCTGCAGCGACGGGAGCTGGCTCGCCCGCGCCAACCTGGTGGGGATCAACCTGCGGACCTGTGGCAGCGCGGGTCGAGGCGAGCCAGGGCAGCTACCGGCCACCGGCCACCGCGGCAGCTTCTGGAACGTGGTCAAGTACGCCCTCACGCTCTGCGAGGCGCAGAACGCGATCCACCTGCTGCCCTTCTGGGAGCCAGGCGTGGCGGGGAGCCTCTACGGCCCCTGCAGCTGGGAGCTGTGCGGCGACCTGCACAGCGCCGAGCTGCAGACGGAGGTGCCGCACCTGGACAGCCCGGCGCGCCAGCTCCGCGCGGTGGTGAACCTGCTGCACGCGCTGGGCAAGTGCGTGGGCTTCGAGGTCCTGCCTCACACCGACCGCTTCTCCGAGACCGTGCTCGCCTTCCCTGCCTACTTCGAGTGGCTGCGCCGGCACGACACGGAGCTCGTCGAACACTCGGCGGAGCTCCACCGCGCCGCCGAGGAGCAGATCTTCGCGTTCCTCCGCGCCCGTGGCCCGGCCACCCCCGGTCTGCCGCTCCCCGGCACGGCCGGAGAGCTCTTCGCTGCCGAGCGCCCCGAGGTGCAGCGCCTCGCGCTCCTCTTCGGTCCGCGGGCGGAGCGAGCGCTCCGCACCGCGCGCCGCGTGGAGCTGGTCCGCGAGCTCCACCGCCAGGGCCTCGAGCCTGTGCCGGCCACCATGGCGCCTCCCTTTCGCGGCCTGCGCCCCGACCCGCGTGAGTCGGCGCTCACCGTGGACTCGCAGGGCCTGGGCTGGCGCGACTTCGTCCTCGAGGAGCCGACCGCCATGTCGCGCGTCTTCGGGCCGCTGACGCGCTACAAGCTCTATCAGGCGCTCGACGACAACCGACGCTGGGAGCTCGACTTCGCCGCCCCGCGCGAGGCGGTCTGGGACTACGTCTGCGGCAAGTTCGCCGACGTGCAGCAGCGCTTCGGCTTCGACTTCATGCGCGGCGACATGGCGCACGTGCAGGTGCGGCCTGGTGGGGTGCCCGCCGAGCTCGCGCGGCCCGAGGTCGCGGCCAGCTACGACCTCCTCGGCGCGGTCAAGCGCAGCATCCGGGAGCGCAACGGGGTCCCCTCCTTCGGCTACTTCGCCGAGGCGTTTCTGCACGGGCGTGACGTCTTCGGCTACGGCGAGGAGCAGGACCACCTGGAGGCGAGCGAGGCAGACGCCGCGCTCGGCGATCTGCAGTCGACGGTGGTGGGCTCCCCGGAGTTCCTGCGCCGCCTGCGGCGCTACCGCGACTGGCTCGACACCCGCGCCTGCGCGCCGAGCTTCACGCTCTTCACCGGTGACAAGGACGACCCCCGCTTCGACCCGCTCTTCCTCGCCGGCGGCGAGCTGCGCTTCTTCCTGGGGCTCTTCCTGGTCGACATGCCGAGCTACCTCGCGCTCGGCTTCGAGACGCGCGACGCGCACCACCAGCCAGCGCCCGGCGAGCACTACACCAAGCTCTTCGTCTTCGAGGAGCGCAGGGGCCCCAGGGCGACCCACGGCCCCTATCGCTGGGGTCGCAACGCCCCGCTCTTCCAGCGGCTGGAGGTGCTCAAGGGCTGGGCGGACCGGCTCTCGGCCGAGCTGGCAGGGACGCGCACTCGCTGGCTGCTCCCGCCGGACGCGACGGCGGAGAGCAAGCTCCTCGCCTGGACCCAGGAGGGGCCCACCCCGAGCCTGGTCTTCCTGGCCTGCGCCGACCTCGAGCGAGGCGCCAGCTACTTCGGCCTGCCCCGCCTCGCCGGCCGCGAGGGCCGCCCGCTGGAGCTGCTCTGCTCGACGGCGTCCTGGGTGTCCGAGGCCGACCTGGCACCCACCTGGAACGGTCGCCACTACCGCCTGGAGGGGATGCGCCCGGGCGAGTGCCGGATCTACCGCACCGTCCCTCGCTGAAGGGTGGCCCTCTCACCTTCTGGTGGCGGACTCCCGGCCCGGTGGCCTCAGAGGAGCTCTGCCAGCGGCGGCAGGGGCGCGATGGCGCCGAGGTGCTGGAGCTTGATGGTGGCTGCCCGGATCCCGGCCTGCACGGCGCGGTCGTCGTCGCGGGTGCGCAGGTAGGCGGCGAGGAACCCCGCGGTGAACGCGTCTCCCGCGCCGGTCGGGTCCACCAGCGCTGCCGGCGCGATCGCCGGGTAGCTGCGCGGCTCGCAGCCCCGGCGCGAGACGAGGGCGCCGTCCTTGCCACGAGTGAGCAGCACCACCTCGGCGCCCCAGCCGTGCAGCGTCTCCAGGATCTGCGCCTCGGAGCGGGGCCCGAGGAGCCGCTCGCAGTCGTCGAGCGACGGCTTGCAGAAGGTGGTGCAGGCGAGGAAGTCACGCAGGACCGCCACGGCCTCCTCGCGCTCGGGCCAGAAGCTCGGCGAGTAGTTGGGGTCGAAGGAGGTCCACTTGCCCAGCGCGTGGGCTCGCCGGAAGGCCCCGAGCACGGTCTGCCGGGTGGGGCCGCGCGCGATGCCGTGCGCGGTCGTGTGGAAGATCTGGCAGCCCGCGAGCAGAGCGTCGGGCAGGTCGGCGGGCTGCAGCTGGGTGTCGGCCTGGCGGTAGGCGACGAACTCGGGCGGCGTCTGACCCGAGGTCACCACCACCAGGCTGGTGGGGCGGTGCGGATCGCGGGTCACGTACCGCGCGTCGACGCCCATCGAGTCGAGGGTCTCGACGAGGAAGCTCCCCAGACCGTCACACCCCACGCGGGAGACGATGGTGGAGCACACGCCGAGCCGCTGCAGGTTGGCGGCCACGTTGGCGGGCGCACCGCCGAAGTGACGGCCGAAGCCCCGCGCCCGCTGCAGCGTGACGCCGCGATCGACGGCGACGAGATCGACGAGGAGCTCGCCGGCGGCGACGAACTCGAAGGTGTCCTCGGACGGCGACTGGCTCATCCGGCGTACTCCGTCCGGTCGAGTCGCTCCAGGAGCGCCCGCGCCGGGTCCCTCAGGTAGTTGAGCAGCGCCCCGCCGAAGAGGAGCGCGGCGAAGGCGGTGGCGAGGACGAAGCCCCAGGTCATGCTCCCGGCGGCGTCGGCCACCGCGCCCATGGCCAGCGGTCCCAGCGCGGCGGCCCCGCAGCTGAAGAAGAGGATAACCCCCGCCACTGCCCCGTGCTGCGCCCGCGGGAAGCAGCTGATGCCCTTCGAGTTGAGGGTCGGGTAGATCACCGACATGAAGAGCCCGGAGCCCGGGAGCAGGTAGACCGCCGCCCCGACGCCGCCGAGGACGCTGCCCAGGAAGCAGAGCAGGACGGCCAGGCTGGAGAGGCAGAGCACCGCGGTCCAGTCGAGGCGCGAGATCAGCCAGCCGCCGAGGAACCGGCCCGCCGCGCGCAGGGCGAAGAAGATCGAGATGCCGTAGGCGGCAAGCCAGCGGCTCCCCGGGTAGCTGGCCACCAGCGTCGGCATCCAGACATAGACCGCGCACTCCACCGCCACATAGAGGAAGGCGCCGAGGGAGAAGGCGAGCGCGTGGCGGTCACCCATCATCCTCAGGGTGCGTCCGAGGCGGACCGGCTCCCCGGAGCCTCGTCGATCGCTCGGGTAGCGGACCAGCAGCGCCGCCAGGATGAGCAGGGCGCACAGGCCACCCGCGATCAGGTAGAGCCACTTCCAGGAGACCCCGCGGCCGAGGAGGCTGCTCACCACCGCCGGACCGATGATGGCGCCCACCGCGAAGAAGCCCTCGACCAGGTTCATGGTGGCGGTGTGCTCGGCGCCGGAGCGAGTGACGTCCCCGATCAACGCCAGCGCTCCCGTCTTGAAGATGCCGATGGCCGCCCCCGAGATCGCGATGAGCAGCAGGAAGACCCCGAAGGTGTTCGCGGCCGCGAAGAGGAACGAGTTGAGCGCGAAGAGGGTGAGCCCGAGGAGGATGCTCTGCTTGCGACCCAGCCGGTCGGCCAGCTGCCCGAGGAGGATGCCAGCGAGAGCGATGGCCATCATCGCCACATAGTGGAAGGCGCCGGCGGCCGTCTGGCTCAGACGGAACTCGCGGATCACCTCGGGGATGATCTTGCCCACCGAGTCGGTGGTCAGGGCGAACATCATGAACATCGCGTAGGTCAGGCCCCGGATGAGGGCGAGGTCGCCGCGAGCGCGGGTCGTTCCCTGTGCCATGTCCAGCGTGCTTGCAACCAGCGCACCAGCGAGCGGCCGCGGACGGTCTGCGAAAGATCAGGAGCCTTCGGCAGCCGCAACCAGCCGTTTGCGGTGGCTTACCCCCGAGCGGACGGAAGACGGACCAGAACCTCAACCTGGGCGGTGGTCGCTACACCCCTCGGCCCGACGACGCGGCTGCCAACACCTCCAGCTTGCTCGCCTACCTGAAGCAGCTGAGTGAAATGGAGCCGGCGCAGAGCAGGTCAGGGCACGCAGCGACTGAGGATGGTGGCCGAGCCCTGGCCGACGGCGAAGACGTCGAGGCCGCTGCCCCAGATCCCGCGCATCAGCTGGCCCTGGCCGCTGAGGCCGGTGGTCATCACCGACCACTGGACGCCGTCATAGTGGACGATCGGTCCCCACTCTCCTCCGGTGGCGAAGACGTCCTTCGGGCCGCGGCCCCAGATGCCGTTGATCGATTGCACGGAGATCGTCGTCGGCGTCCAGCCCGTGCCGTCGTAGTGGATGATCACGTTGCCTGCGCCGAGGAAGACGTCCTTAGGGCCGCTCCCCCAGACCGCGCCGATCCAGGTCTTGGTCCCGAGCGGCACCAGCTTCCAGGTGGGGCTCACGCCCGGGCCCGTGTAGTGGAGGACCGTGCCGTTGCCGCCGACGGCGTAGATGTCGTTCGGGCCGCTGCCCCAGACCGCCGCCAGCTGCTCGCTGGTGCCCGAGACCATCGGCGTCCAGGTGTTGCCGTCGTAGTGGAAGATGCCGCCACCGTCGCCGACCACGTAGACGTCCTTGGGGCCGGTCCCCCAGACGCCGAGGAGCGGCGCGCTCACCGTCACCGGTGCCCAGCTGGTGCCGTCGTAGTGGAGGAGGTTGTGACCGCCCCCGCTGACGGTGAGGTAGACGTCGCTCGAGCTGCTAGCCCAGATGCCGTTCGCCTGGGTGAAGGTCGGGACGTTCGGCGAGGACCAGCCAGTCCCGTCGTAGTGGAGCAGCGCGCCCCACTGACCCGCGACGAAGACGTCCTTCGCGCTGGTGCCGCCGACGACAAAGAGGTTGTTTGACGTCTGCTTGGAGCCCTTGAGAGCCCAGCCGACCCCGTCGTAGTGCATGATCTTGCCCTGCGCGCCGACGACGAAGATATCCTTGGGTCCGCTGCCGCCCACCCCCGCGTACTCCCAGGGGGCGCCGAGGGCCGCCTTCTTCCACTGCGAGCCGTCGTAGCGCCACACCCCATCGACCCCGGTCACGGTGATATCGTTCGGGCCGACCCCCCAGATGCCGGTCAGCGTCGCGGTGGTCAGCGAGCCCGCGGACGACCACTGCTGGCCGTCGTAGTGGATGATCACCCCGCTGTCACCCACCGCGTAGACGTTGCTCGGCCCGCTCCCC
>JAKLHH010000403.1 GCA_022710245.1 Myxococcota bacterium | reverse complement strand
CGACGCAGAGGCGCGCCTTCAGCGAGCCCGTCGGGTAGTAGAGGCCCGCGTGGATCACCTCGCTGTTGCGACTCGAGGTCTCGCGGCCTGGCCCGGGGTGGCGCTCGAGGATGAGCACCGCCATCCCGGCCTCGGCCAGCTCGGCCGCGGCGGCGAGGCCGACCACGCCCGCACCCACCACCGCCACATCCGCGTCGAAGCTGAGCGAGGTCATCGGGGCACGGCGCGCGAGGTCATCGAAGCAGTCCGTGGTCGAGGCGCGCGAGGAGCGAGGCGCGCGAGGAGCGAGGCGCGCGAGGAGCGAGGCGCGCGAGGAGCGATGATCAGTGGTGACCGCCCTGGTGATGGCCCTTGCCGCCGCCCTGCGCGGGCGCAGCCGGTGCACCGCCGGGCGCCGGCGCGTAGACCGGACCGCCGCCACCCCGCCGACGACCGCGGCCCGGCGCTCCCGGTGTCCCCGGCGCGTAGACCGGCCCATGGTGCCCCGGCGCGTAGACCGGCCCACCATGGTGTCCCGCCCCGCCATGGTGTCCCGGGCCGCCATGGTGTCCCGGCCCGTAGACCGGCCCGCCGTAGTGCTGATGCCCGTAGGGGCCGCCGTAGTAATAGCCGCGGGCACGGGCGTTGTAGAAGGGCGCGGCGTTCACGTAGCTGTAGCGCGGCCGCCAGCCTGGCGCGACCCAGCGGCCGGAGACGTAGACGAACCCATGCCCGCGACGGACATAGCCGCCGGGGTACCAGACCGTGCCGACGCGCGGCGGCCGCATGTAGCGCCCGGACACCCACGCGTAACGCGCGCCGGTCCAGCTCCAGTAGCCCGCGCACCAGACTGCTCCCTCGAAGGGCTCCGGCGGGATCTCCTCGGCATACGGCGCCGGCGGGGTGACCTCGACATACAGCCCGTCGGGGACCGGCTCCGGCTCGTAATAGTAGTAGCCGGGGTAGCAGCCCGCGAGCACCACGATCAGGACGACGAGCGATGCTCTCATGATGCCTTCCTTCCTCGCGCTGATTCTACTGCCCGCCAGAGGTTGACACCAGAGAACCACCAGCCGCAGCGACCTGACGCACATCCAGAGCCGGCGAGCGGAAACCGGGGCCAGGTTTGGAACCTGCACCGGGAGACCGCCACGCGGAGAGCGGAAAGAGCGCTGAGGTCTCGAACCTGAGCGCAGAGTCCGCCAAGAAACGAGCGGAAAGTGGGTGCAGGTTCTAGACCTGGGCAGGGAGTCCGCTGAGGTCGGCGAGCGGAGGCGCGCGAGAGCGGAGTCGAGCGCGCGAGAGCGGAGTCGAGCGCGCGAGAGCGGAGTCGAGCGCGCGAGAGCGGAGTCGAGCGAGGTGCCTGGACGCGCGCGACAGCGCGCGCGATAACGCGAGACAGCGCGCTCAGATCTTCGCCTTCACCACCTTGATCTTCGAGCGGTCGTCGGTGCCGAGGCCGAGGCCGGCCGCGGTCGCGATGTGCTTCGGCTCGCGGCTCTTCGCCAGCGCCGGCAGGCGCTTCACCTTGCGGCGCGCGTCGAGCTCCTCCCAGACCAGCTTGTCCAGCGCCACCGCGTCGGTGGTCACCATCAGCGTGTTGTGCGCGACGCGGGCCGCGGGCTTGCACTGCGGGCCGCCATCGTATTGCAGGAAGGCGGCGTCGAGGACGATCAGCGAGGTGCGGTCCTTGATCTCGGGGAGGTTGTAGATGTTCGCGATCCCCGGATCACAGCCGTTGCGGTGGTGCGCCTCGGGGTTGTTCACGCAGCCGAAGGCCATGTTCTTCAGCGCGCAGGTCACGCCGGAGATGGCGTGGTCCTTGATGATCGGCACGCTCACCACCTTGTCCACCTCGAGGAGCGCCTTGGCCAGCTTCACCTTCCCCGACGGGTGCTTGGTCCACTCCTCGGCGAAGCCGTACTTGCGGTGCGCCAGGTAGCGGACGCCCTTGGGGTCCGTCCCCAGGCGGTAGCGGCTCATCGCCATGTGGCTGGGGAAGAGATCGAAGACGATGATGTTGCCCTCTGGCACGCCCGCCGCGGTCAGCCCGGCGATGATCGCCTTCACCACCTCCGGCGTCGTCGACATGCACGGCTTGCCCAGACAGTTGATCTTGATCCCCACCTTGTCCTTCGCCGTGAAGAGCGAGGCCCACGCGTCGGCGGCCTTCTTCTTCCCGGTGAACTCCTGCATCGCGCGATCGAGCATCTTGCTGGCGATCTCGACGACCGGCTTGTCCTTGGCGGTCATCCGCTCGTCGCTGATCTGCACCACGTGGCCCTTGGTGATCTTGGCGGCCTTGGCTGCCTGCACGGGCGCCGGGCGGCCCACCAGCAGCCCGCCCGCGAGGACCGAGGCTCCGGCGGCGGCGGTGGCGGTGGTGAGGAAGTCACGTCTGCTTGGCATGCGCTGTCCTTGTCTTGTTGCTCGCGGCCGCTCCGCCCGACCGCCCCACCTGGGCGGCGCCGCGACGGTTGTTGGGAGCTCGTTCGCTGTCGTCCACCCCGTCACCCGCGCCCGACGGGTAGTATACCGGCGCCTCGCCTCGGAGGCGAGCACCTGACCACCTCCGGCGTACGGCGAGACGCGGCGACACGCCCTCGCACGCGCGCGTGCGGTCGAGGGACGCTGAGCCGCGCGAGTCAGCGGCTCGCGAGCCGATCGAGGAGCGCGTCGGCAGCGCGCTGGGGGACGTGGGCCAGCCGGTAGCGGCGGCCTCCCGCCTGGATCTCGAGGCTGACCAGCGCACGCGCCACGCTCCGCCGCAGCAAGAGGTGCGCGACCCCGTCGAGGAACACGCCGGCGCCGATCACCAGGCCGGCGATGCCGAGCCACGAGGGCTGCCGCCCGACCACACCCCAGAGCACCAGCACCGACCCGACCACGGAGACGGCCGCCAGCACGCCGATGGCCGCGATCATGGCTCCGAGCGCGGCCTCGCCGACGAGGCTCACCCGCCGCACCGCCGCCAGCGGGATCAGCTGGCGGGTGGCGCCGAGGGAGGCGCCCATCAACCGGCGCTCGCCGCGGAGCTCGAGGCCGCCGGCGCTCACGGCCAGCGTCGCCGTGTGGCGGTAGCCGAGGAGGCCGGCGATGGCCAGGGCCAGCCACCGCAGCAGCGCGAGCCCCGTGCAGAGCTGCAGGGCACGCACCCAGCCAGACCGCCAGCGGCTCAGCTGCCCGGTCGCGCTCGGGAGGCGCTCGTCGCGACGCGGGGCGGCCGCGGCCAGGCTCGAGGTCGGGACCGCGGCGACGGTCGGGGGCGGCCCCAGGCTCAACGGAGCGACCGGCCGATCCGGTGCCTCGCGGGCGGCCGGCTCGGCCGGCGCGGCCGGCGCGTCGATGGGCGCAGCGAGGCTCGGGGCCGGACTGCTGGCCTCCGGGGAAACGCCCCCGCCGATGCTGGCAGCGCGCGCGTGCTCGGCGGCAGCAGCCGACGGCTCGGCGACCTCTGGCTCTGGGCTCTTCGTCGGTTCCAAGCGGCTGGCTTCCAGGCTGATCCCGGTCGCATCATAGCAGCTCGCGCGGGGGACCGGAATCGCCCGGTGGAGGACCCGGTGGAGAAAGGGTGTGGGCGAGGGCGCGAAGCTCCTCAGAGCAGGGGCATGGCGTGTCGAAGCTCCGAGGAGGGGCGATCCGTGAGGGACAGGGGGCGGCTAAGGGGTGTCGAAGCTCCGCGGGAGGGGTGATCCGTGAGGCCGAGGTGAGATGGGGGACCCGCGAGCGACGCCCGCGACGCCCGCGCTGGGCAACGGCGAGCTTCTCTGCTAGGTTGGGGTCGGCGACTGCCCCCGGTCGCCAGCGAAGAGACCATCGGTACGAGTCGACACCGCCGCACGTTCGCGGCGGAGGCTGCTCGTCCCACGACTCGCGGCACGGTGGATGATGAGGTTCGTGATCCTGAAGACGACCGTGGGAACGCTCGAGGGCTACCGGCACCACCTGCGCGAGCACCTCGACTACCTGCAGGGGCTGCGCGGGCGCCAGCTCCTCGTCAGCGCCGCCAGCTTCGACGATCGCAGCGGCGCGGTGCTCACGGTGGAGGCCGCCGGCCTCGAGGAGGCGATCGCGCTCGCGCGGCAGGACCCGCTCGTGCGGGAGGGCGTCGACACCTACCAGATCCACGGCCTGGTGCCGCTGGTCGAGGAGGACACCTCCTCCCCGCAGGACCCTGGCCAGCTGCACCTCTTCGACGCCGCCCAGGCCGGCCCCCTGACGCCGCCGCCGCCCGACGATGGCTTCCGCATCGCCCCGGCCTCCGCCGAGGGCCCGCACAGCGAGTTCCTCACCACCTGCTTCCTGCCCAACGTGATCACGCGCGAGGACCCCGTCCGCGGCGACTACCTGCGCCGCTCCGGCCGCCAGGGGCTGCGCAAGCTGCTGCTCCTCCTCGACGGCGACATCGCGGGGCAGATCGAGTTCGCGCCGCCGGAGGCGAGCGGGCTCCCGATCGAGGGGCCCGGCGTCTCCGTGCTGCACTGCCTCTGGGTCAACGACGCCTACACGGGGCTCACCGGCGGGCGGATGCTGCTCGCCGCGTGCGCCGAGGCGTCGGGCGCGCAGTCGCTCGCCACCGTCGCCTACAACTCCACCCTGCCCTGGCTGCCGCGCTCCTTCTTCGAGAAGCACGGCTTCGTCGTCGTCGACCAGCTGGAGACCGGCCGCTTCTTCGGCAACACCCCGATCGTCGCCTACCTCCTCTGGCGGCCGCTCGGGCCGGAGGCGAAGCCGCCCAGCTGGAACCGCGCGCAGCTCCTCGAGGGCGTCGAGTTCTGCCCGCGCTACCCCTGGCTCTCGGGGAAGCGGCTCTACTGGGGCCACGCCTTCGACTACCACGGCCTGGTGGTGAAGGAGGGGCTGCGCCGCCCCGAGTTGCTGCACCAGCTCCCCTGCCTGGGCACGCGGCGCACCGACAAGTGGACCCTGGTGAAGTTCGGGGTGCCGCAGATCGATCTGAGCCGCGCGCTCGACCTGATCCAGGCCGCGCTCCTCTCCGAGCCGACCTACTACGCCCACGTGTACGGCGCCGATCAGATGATCATCATCTACCCCGACCGCGTCTTCCGGGTGACGCCCGACCGCGCCACCTGGGACGACGCGATCCGCTACGGGATCGACAAGGGCATCCCCGAGGAGGAGCTGATCTTCGTCCCGCGCCGGTTCGACGAGGAGACGTTCTAAATCAGCGATCACGATCCTCGAACACTTCGACGTCCGGCGGCGCGCGGGGACCCTCGCTCGCGGGGGGCGCCGGTCCTCGCGTCCCTTCGGGACGCTCCGGGATAAGGCAGCGGCGCCCTCCCCACCCCTCGCTCACTCGCGGGCGAGGTCAGTGCGGGCCACCGCCAGAGGAGGGACCCTACAACCGCGACCCCGCGTAGCTGGGAGGACGCGCCTCGGATCTCTGGGTGGCCACGCGCAGCTGCCTCTCCCCCTGACCCTTGCCCCAGTCACAGGCCACGGCGTAGGCCATGCAGCGCTCGAACATCTCGTAGGTGAGCGGCGGGGCCGCGAGCTCGGGGCAGAGGCTCGACGTGCGGCTGCGGTCGAAGAGCCTCCCGTCCGCCAGGTAGGGGCGGTATGGCTCGATCAGCCTGTCGAAGAGCTCCTCGGCCGGGCTCCGCGCCGGGCCCGTGCCCGCCGCGCCCGTGCCCGCCGGGCCCGTGCCCGCCGCGCCCGTGCCCGCCGCGCCCGTGCCCGCCGCGCCCGTGCCCGCCGCGCCCGTGCCCGCCGGGTCCGTGCCCGCCGGGTCCGTGCCCGCCGGGTCCGTGCCCGTCCGGTCCGTGCCCGCCGCGCCCCAGCGCGCGTGGACGCCCCGCAGGCCGAGGAACCGCTCGCAGTACTCGAGGAGCGTGGTCAGGTCCTGCGGGTGGGCGCTCGTCAGGTGGTAGACGCCGCCGGCCCCCGGATGCTCGAGGATGCGCAGCGCGGCCTCGACGAAGTAGTCGACGGGGATGAGGTTCACCGAGCCGCGCCGCGGCAGGTCGATCGCCAGCGGCAGGCGCAGCAGGCCGTCCTCGCCCAGGCTGATGCCCCACTTCCTCGACCGCTCGCCCCCCTGCTCGAGGAGGTCCTTCGCGTAGAGGTCCCGGATGGTGAGGAGTGACTTCACCGGGTAGTAGAGCGCGTTGAACTTCAGCGCGGCGCCGGTCCGCGAGTGCCCGAAGACGATGGACGGCCTCAGGATGGAGAGCGGCACGCCCCTCTCGCCGCAGGCGCGCGTGACGATCCCCTCGGCCTGCGCCTTGCTCTCCTCGTAGACGTTGGTGAAGCGGTCAGCGGCGGGCGGCGCCTCCAGGCAGAGGCCCTCGCGCACGCCGGCGGCGAAGGCGGTGCTGACGTAGGTGAGGTGCTCGGCCCTGGCGTCGGCGGCGAGCTCGAGCAGCGCGGAGAGGCCGGCGACGTTGGCCTCCATCACCCGCGCCCGGTTGCGCTCCGCGAAGCTGGTGTCCGAGGCGCAGTGGATGATCTTGCCCCCCCGGGCGCAGAGGCGGCCGTACGTCGCCTCGTCGAGGCCGAGGTGGGGCCTCGAGAGATCCGCCTCGAGCGCGCTCAGCCTCTCGCCCGGCTCGGCCAGGCCGAACCAGCGGACCAGCGCGGCCAGCCGCTCGGCCAGGCTCAGCTCCTTCGAGGCGCGCCCGAGGACCGTGACCTGATAGCCGCGCTCCAGGAGGCCCTCCAGCAGGAAGCCGCCCAGGAACCCCGTCGCGCCGGTCAGGATGATCGTCGCGGCGCCGCCCAGGTGCGCCCCGGAGGGGTGCGGCGGTCGGCCGTAGCTGCCGCGACCAACAGCTCGTCGCTCGTCACGCATCGTGCCACCTCCGCGCCGCGCCGGTGAGTCAGGTGTAGAGCAGGTTCTCTTTGCGGCAGAAGCCCTGGTAGAGCACGTACCGGATCCACTTCACGGTGCCGGTGCGCGCCGAGTACCCCTCGATCATCGCCGCCGCC
>JAKLHH010000402.1 GCA_022710245.1 Myxococcota bacterium | reverse complement strand
CGCGGTGGCGCGCGGCGCCGATCACGTAGACCCGCTGCACCGAGATGCAGACCTGACCGGCGTAGGCGAAGGCGCCGGGGACCAGCCGCTCGGCCACCCGCGGCAGGTCCGCGTCGGGCCCGACCAGCACCGCGGCGTTGCCGCCGAGCTCGAGGACGACGCGCTTCTTGCCCGCGCGCGCCTTCATCCCCCAGCCCACCTCGGCCGAGCCGGTGAAGGTGAGCAGCCGCAGCCGGTCGTCGACGGTGAGGCGGTCGGCCGCCTCGCGGCTCGCCGGCAGCACGGTGAGCGCGCCGGGGGGCAGCCCGGCCTCGGCCGCGAGCTCGCCGAGGACGAGCGCCGACATGGGCGTCTGCGAGGCGGGCTTGAGCACCATCGCGCAGCCGGCGGCGATCGCCGGCGCGATCTTGTGGGCGGAGAGGTTGCAGGGGAAGTTGAAGGGGCTGATCCCCGCCACCGGCCCGAGCGGCACGCGCCGGAGCACGCCGTGGCGGCCGCGCCCCGACTCGACGGCGCCGACCGGGACCAGCTCGCCGGGCGGGCGCTTGCACTGCTCGGCGGCCTCGAGGAAGGTCGCCGCCGCGCGCGCCGCCTCGGCCTCCGCGTAGCGGATCGGCTTGCCCGCCTCGTCGCGGATGATCGCGGCGACCTCGGCGCGCCGGCGCAGCAGCCCCTCGGAGATCGCGGTCAGCGCGCGGGCCCGCGCGTCGACGGGGAGCGCGGCCATGGCCGGCGCCGCGGCGACGGTGGCGGCGATCGCGGCCTCGACCCCGGCGGCCGAGGCGAAGGCGACCTGGCCGATCGCGCGTCCATCCCAGGGGCTGCGGAGCTCGCGCGGCTCGCCCGCCGCCAGCGCTCCACCGAGGCGGAGGGGGAAGTCTCTGGTCATGGCTTCACACCAGGCCGGGTCAGGCCAGGCCGTAGACCTGGGCGAGCAGCTCGAGGAGCGGCGCGTTGACCTTCTCCGGCTGCTCGATCAGGCAGAAGTGAGTGCCGCGAGGGATCTCGACGTAGCGGGCGCCGGGCACGCGCCCGGCGATGGTGCGCGCGACCCGCGGCGGGGTCAGGTGGTCCCGCTCGCCGCAGATGATCAGCGTCGGACAGCGCACCTCGGGGAGCACGTCCGCGGCGTCGTGCCGCGCGAGCTCGAGGAGCGTGCGCATGTAGACGCGCTTGTCGACGCCCGCCACCGAGCGCACGTTGGCCGCGAAGACCTCGCGGTCGGCGTCGTCGCCGACGAAGAGCGCCCGGCTGAGCACGGCGAAGGCGACCTTCGGCAGCGCCACCGCCAGGTCGAGCGCGCCCTGGGCGACGGCCGGGTGGCGCTGCAGGAGGCCGAAGCCGCCCTCGAGCGCGCGAGCGACCGGCGCCGGGAAGGCGGTGCGGAAGGGCTGCCCGTAGGTCCCGAGCAGCCCCACCAGCCCGGCCACTCGCGCGGGCTGCAGCCGGATCGCCTCCAGCGAGACCTGCAGGCCCATGCTCCAGCCGACGAAGACCGCCCGCTCGAGGCGGAGCGCGTCGAGGACGGTGAGCGCGTCACGGGCGTGGCGCGGGATGGAGAGGTCGCCCTCGGGGTGGTCCGGCAGCACGCTCTGACCCATGCCGCGGTAGTCCCAGCAGATGACCTGGAAGCGATCGCGGAGCGCCTCCATCTGCCGCAGCGAGCCGGGGTAGCGGACGCCGATGCCGTTGGCGAAGAGCACCGGCGGCCCCTGGCCGAAGGTCTGGTAGAGGAGCTCGACGCCGTCGTCGGTCTTGACCCGGCCGACGGCGATCGGGCCGAGCGCCTGCTCGAGCTGGCGGGAGAGCAGCACCGCGGAGGGCGGCCCTACGGCTCGAGGCCGACGGTGGGCTGATCCGGGGTGACCGGCTTGTCCGGGGTGACCGGCTTGTCCACCGTCTGCGGCTTGTCGGGCACCGGCAGGTCGGCCGGGCCCTTGTCGGGGGTGCCCTTGTCGGGGCCGAGGTCGGGCGTGACCTTCGGGACGCAGACCCCGCCGGTGCAGGTCTCGGTGGCCTTGCAGGCGGCGCCGGTGGTGCTCGTCGTGCTCCCGCACTTGCAGCTGCCCGCGGCGGTCCCGTTCTCGCAGGTCTCGCCGGTCCCGCAGGCGAGCTTGCTGGTGCCGCAGCGGCAGACGTGGTTGGTCGTGTCGCAGGTGAGGGGCGCGGCGCAGTTCGCCGCGACGGCGCAGCCGCTCTGGCAGCTCGTGCTGCTCGTCCCCTTCTTGCAGTACTTGCCGACGCCGCAGGCCGTGTGCGCCTCGGGATCCGACTCGTCGGCGAGGCCGTTGCAGTTCTGATCGGTGCCGTTGCAAGCCTCCGCGGCCGGCTGCACCGTCTGCTTGCAGGTCCCGGTGGCGCCGCCCTCCGGGCAGCTCGCGGCTCCCACCGCGCAGAGCCCCTTCTTCCCGGTCACCGTGCAGGTCGCGCCGTTGACGCACTTCCCGAGGTCCTTCGGGATGAACTGGTCCGGCGGGAGCATCTGGTCGACCGCCTGCTCGGTCTTCTGCCCCTGGTCGGGCGGCGGGGTCTTGGACTTCAGGCTGTCCAGGTCGAGGATGGCGGAGCAGGCGAGCGCCGCGCTCGCGGCGACGATCCCGACCGCCAGGCGGATGGAGTACCACTGGGTCTTGGTCATCTGGGCTCTCCGGGCAGCAACAGTCCCGACTTTACGCGATCTGGCCGTCTCACACAATTGGAGCCGCGGGAGCCGCGGCGCCCCGCACGTCGGGCGGCGGCGGGGAGCTGCCGCGACCAACAATTGCAGCGGCTCGACCGTACTGGCCGGAGGTTGCCAGCTCGCGGGGCGGTTGCATCGCCGCCGGCGCTGATCGATGCTGGCGGGCGAGAGGCGAGAGGAGACGAGAGTCATGCACTGGCGCATCAAGCAGGCCCTCGACTGGGGCAAGGCCCGGGCGAGCGACGCGGCGCTCTCGCTGATCACGCGCCGCCTCGCGCTGCCCGCGCCGCTCCGGGGACGCCGCGTGCTGCTGCTCGGGGCGTCCGTGGGCCAGGCCTGGCGGCTGCACCTCGTCTTCGACGGGGTGCGCGCGCTGGCCCACTACGAGTTCGACAAGCGGCCGCTCCTCGACCGCGCGCTCGCCGAGCGGCCGGACGCGGTGATCCTCAAGGAGTGCGCCGCCTACTTCCCCGACGGCGGCGCGGATCGCGAGCTCGTCCGCGGCTGGCTCACCGAGCTGCGCCGGGCCGCCATCCGCCCTGTCCTCGCCACGGTGGTGCCGGTGACGCGCGAGCACGCGGCGCGGGTGCCCGGCCGCGCCGAGGCGATCTGGGCCTTCAACGACTGGCTGCGCGCGCTCGGAGGCGCCGAGGGGCTCGCGCTGCTCGACCTCGAGGCCGCGCTCCGCGTCTCGCCGACCGACCGCCACCTCGACGACGCGCTCGACTCCGGCGACGGCCTCCACCTCGCCTGGCAGACCTACCGCGACCGGCTCGACCCCCTGGTCATCCCGGCGCTCCTGCGCGCCTTCGGTCAGCCCGGGCGATAGCTCTTTCCTCGCAATCCGTTGCTCCTGTAGCATTGCGACCTCCATGGAACATGACCGGCCCAGGGTGACCCGCTCCGCCTTCCCCCGCCTCTTCTGGCTGGCGGTCTTCTTCGAGTTCGTCGAGCGGGGCTCCTACTACGGGATGATGAGCGTCCTCTCGGTCTACCTCACCGACACGCTCCACTTCAGCAAGCCCGACGTCGGCGTCATCAAGGGGACCATCCAGCCGCTCCTCTACTTCCTCCCCATCCTGAGCGGCGCGCTGGCCGATCGCTTCGGCTACCGGCGCACGCTGATGGTCGCCTTCGCCCTCCTCGGCGGCGGCTACTTCCTGACCAGCCAGGCGACCGCCTACTCGGCGGTCTTCCTCTCGCTGGTCGTGGTGGGCCTCGGCGCTGGCGCGTTCAAGCCGATCATCTCGGGGACCATCGCGCGCTGCACCGACGAGACGAACAGCAGCGTCGGCTTCGGCCTCTACTACTGGTCGATCAACCTCGGGGCCTTCCTCGTCCCGCTGCTGCTGGTGCCGCTGCTGAAGAATCGCTTCGGCGGCCACTGGGTGATCCTGGCCTCCGCGATCGGCACCGGGCTGATGCTGCTCCCGACGCTGCTCGCCTTCCGCGAGCCGCCGGCCCCGCGCGAGGCCGCGCCCGCGCCGCGACCGGGGCTGCTGCAGACGCTCGCGAACGCCTTCGAGATCATCTACAGCCCCTGCGTCCTGCTTCACCACGCGGCCCGCACGACGGGCGGCCGGGTGGTGATCGGGGTGCTCCTCGCCGGGCTCCTCGGCGTCGGCGGCCTGCGCTTCGCGACCGTGCCCGGGGTGACCCAGGCTGTCTGCGCGCCGGGGTTCCAGCTCGGCGGCGTGCGGCTGACGGCGCGCGTGCAGCGCAACCTCGGCAAGCCCGCGGGGTTCACGCTGAAGCGCGAGGGCGCCGCCGCCCGGCTCACGTTGCACGACCCGGACCACCTGGACCGCCACGCGCCCGCGCTCCTCGCGGCGCTGCGGGCGCTGCCCGGCGCTCGCGGCGTCGACGAGGCGCTGCTCGCCCGGCTCCGCGCCGAGCTGCAGCAGAGGGTCAGCCTGCGCGTCAGCCCCGCCGAGCGGGGCCTCCTCGGGAGCGGCTGGCTCCTTTTGACCCTCGAGCGCGGCGTCTACCACCTGCGCCTGCGCGACCGCGCGGCCTACGCCGAGCGCCGCGCGCTGGTCCACGAGGTCCTCGCGAGCAAGCCCGGGCTCGCCGGGCTGAGCCTCCCCGAGCTCGACGAGCTGGTGGCCCGCGCCGGCGAGCGCTCGTTCCTGGTCCTCTTCCTCGGCCTGCTCCTCGGCGGCAGCCTGCTCGTCCTCGGTCTCGCGCGGCGGTTCCAGGCCGGCACCACCGCCAGCCGGGCCGCGGTCCTGCTCGGGACCCTGGCCGGCATCGTCCTCCTCCTCGCGCTGCTGCCGCACCTGTCGCTCTTCGCTCGCATCCTCTGCGGCGTCATCGCCTCGACGCTGCTCGCGCTCTACGCCATCGACACGCGCGAGATCGCGCGCTACCGCGACCACCTCCGCTTCCTGCTGATGATCTTCATCTACTCGGGCTTCTGGGTGCTCTACTTCCAGATGTTCGACTCGGTGCTCTGGTACGTGCAGGCCTACGTCGACGCCTCCAGCCTCGATCGCGCGGTGAACGCCGCGCTCCGCGCCGTCGGGGTGCAGGCGAGCTGGCGCTTCGACGTCGAGCACGTCACGGTGATCAACGGCGGCGCCATCATCCTGCTGCAGCTCGTCGTCTCCAGCCTGGTGAAGAAGACCCGGGCGCTCCCCACCATGATCGTCGGCATCTGCTTCGCGACGCTGGGCATGGCGGTGCTGTCGCTCTCCAGCGGGATCTGGGTCTTCATCCTCGGGGTCACCATCTTCTCCATCGGCGAGATGACCGCGCACCCGAAGTTCATCGCCTACGTGGGACAGACCGCGCCGCGCGCGCGCGTCGCCCTGTACATGGGCTACGTCTTCCTCTACGGGGTGATCGGGAGCAGCATCGGCAGCGTCGTCGGCGCCAACCTCTACGTCACCTTCGTCGACGAGCTGAACCGGCCGCGCACGCTGTGGCTGATCTTCAGCGGCATCGGCGCGGCCACCGTGGTGGGGCTGCTCCTCTACAACCGCTTCGTGGCGCCCGCCGCGCCGCCGCCCCCCGCGACGCCTGCCGCGGAGTGATGCCATCTTCTATGTCCGGCGGCGGCGGCTGCCGCGGAGTGATCCGGCTCGCCGATCAGGTCAGTTGAACGCCGTCCACTTGAGGAAGATCGCGGCCGCCCCGAAGATCGCCAGCAGGAAGCTGACGCCGCTCACCAGCGCCCAGTGCGTCTTCTTCTTGTTCTTGTTCCAGGTGAAGAGGATGCCGAGGATGCCGAGCCCGACCATCAACCGCGCGGGGGTGATGTGCAGGGCGGCGAGCTTCTCCTTCACCCAGCCGGCGGCGCTGACCGTCTTCTGCCCGAAGCCCTCCACCGAGTCTCGCTGGTAGGTGCGATCGGGTTCGTCCTTGACCTCGCCCAGCTTGCGCTTCACCTGGTCCTCGGTGGGGAGGTGGGGGTCTGCGAGCGCGGCGCTGCAGGCGAGCAGCATCAGGATCGCGATCGCTGGGAGCGGCGTGCGCACGGCGGCCTCCTCGGGGGCAAGCTTCCGGGGTGATGCTGCATTATCGCCTCTCGGGGCCGCGCAGCAAATCCCCCCCTCACCCTGCCTCGCGGTCCGTGGTCAGAGGCCGGCGCCCGGCGTCGGTTCGGGCGGAAGAGCGTCTGCCGCGGACGGAGCGGGCGGCGGAGCGAGCGAGGCGGGCTGGCTCGCGGGGACGCCGACGAGGCCGTCGTCGGGCCGCTCGCCGTAGACGGTGCGCTGACGGCGGACCAGCGCGCGGAGGCCGTCGCGATCGAGGGAGGGCGCCGCCGCGGGCCGCGAGGCGGGCTCGGCGCCAGCGGCGAAGGCGTCGCGCGCGGCGAGGACGGCGCCCACATAGCGCTGCGAGGAGGCCGGGAGCTCGCGCCCCTCGCGGCGCCAGCGCTGCACGCGCACGGGCCCGGTGTTGTAGGCGGCCAGGGCCAGGCGCACGTCCCCGTCGAAGAGCTCGAGGAGGAGCGCCAGGTAGGCGCAGCCGGCCTCCACGTTGAACTCGGGATCGTCGACGTCGTAGCGCTCGCGACCGAGGCGGCGCGCGAGCGCGGCGGCCGTGCCGGGCATCAGCTGCATCAGCCCGCGGGCGCCCACGCCGGAGCGCGCGTCGGCGCGGAAGCCGGACTCGATCTGGATCACGCCGAGGACCAGCTCCGGCGGCAGGCGGTGCCGCCTCGCTGCGTCCTCGACCAGCGGGCGCACGCCCTCGCGGCGCGCGGCGGGCGCCAGCTTCACCGGGCGAGAGGCCGGCGTGGCCGGCT
>JAKLHH010000401.1 GCA_022710245.1 Myxococcota bacterium | reverse complement strand
GGCAGCCGTAGTAGGGCGCCACCTTGAGCCCGCCGAGCGGCTTCTGCACCGCGGCCCGGATCTTCTCGAGGCCGACGTCCTTCACCACCACCTCGAGGAGGTGCTTGGTCTCCACGCCGGGGACGTACTGCAGGCCGGCGGTGGCCAGGCACGCGTCGACCTTGGCGCGGAGCTCGGGGTACTGCTCCAGGTAGGTGGTCGTCTTGCGGAGGTTCAGGAAGCAGGCGCTGCACGGCGTGGTGACCGGGAGCTTCTCCCTCGCCGCCAGCGTCAGGTTCCGCGCGGTGAGCGCGAAGGAGAGCATCTCGTTGACGCTCATGTAGGCGGTGGCGCCGCAGCAGTTCCAGTCCTCGAGCTCCTTCAGCTCGAGGCCGAGCGGGCCGGCCACGGCCTGGATCGACTCTTCGTAGGCCCGGCCCGTGGCGTGGCTCGAGCAACCCGGGTAGTAGACGTACCTCATTCTTCGCCTCCCAGCTCTTGCGCCTTGGCGATGATCTTGCGGAGCCCGTCGAGATCCTTGATCGGCTTCACCGAGAGCGGCAGACGCCCGCGGGTCTTCAGCCGCCAGGCGACCCCGCCCTCCTTGATGGCGCCGAAGGGCTTGGTCGCCAGGAAGAAGCGGCGCAGCAGCACGAACTCGTTGTTGCGGCCGGTCTCGTTGACGGTCTCGACGAAGAAGCGGGAGAAGGCGTGGATCTTCTCGGCCCGCTCGCGCTTCTCGCGGATCGCGATCCGCTTCAGGATGTACATCACGTCGGTGATCTTGATCTCCTGCGGGCAGCGCACGGTGCAGGTGTAGCAGGAGGCGCAGGTCCAGATCGTCGAGCTGTCGAGGACCTTGTCGCGCATGCCGGCGCGGACCATGGCGATGATCTGCCGCGGCGACTCCTCCATCGCCCAGCTCACCGGGCAGGAGCCCGAGCAGGTCCCGCACTGGATGCAGCGCTTGATGGCGCCTCCGCCCGGGATGTCATGCACACGCTCCATGAACTCCAGATCCATCCGGCGTTCGAAGAGCACACGGCTGTGATGTTGATCGATCATTGCGCACACTCCTCCGCAGTGAAGCGGCTTCGCGCTCGGGTACTTAACAAGTCGAAAAGGATGCGGGTATCCGATCCTTTGCAATTGCCGGCTGGAGCTTTGTGCAATCCGGACCTAGCGGTTTTTGCTATAAAACTGACTCGGCATTCCGGTCGGTTACTGAGGCGAAGCCCGCGCGGCCCGGGTCACCCTGCCGGAGAAAACGCGCTGTGGCGTGAAGCTGTACTCGTGCGGTCGGGTGCGAGCCCGACTCGCGGGACGCCGCTCCCGCCCAGGTGCGATGAGCGTTGTCCCCGCCCGCGGCCGCGTGGTAGAGGAGTGCCCGCTCGGTCGCGCTCGGGGGCGGCGCGGCCGCCAAAGGAGACGAACTGATGGCGATCATCCAGCCGCACGGATCGAAGGAGCTCAGGCCCCTCCTGCTGCAGGGCAAGGAGCTGGAGGAGGAGCGCCGGCGCGCGCAGAGCCTGCCGCGCGTGCCGATGACCTCGCGCGAGACCTCCGACCTGATCATGATGGGCATCGGCGCCTTCACGCCGCTCACCGGCTTCATGGGGCAGGCCGACTGGAAGCGCGTCTGCGCCGAGTACCTGACCGCGAGCGGCCTCTTCTGGCCCATCCCCATCACGCTCTCGGCCAGCAAGGAGCTCGCCGAGTCGATCAAGACCGGCGGCGAGGTCGCGCTGATCGACAGCGAGACCGACGAGCTGATGGCGACCATGAAGGTCACCGAGCGGTACCCGATCGACAAGGCCTACGAGTGCAGCCGGGTCTTCCGCACCGACGACCCGGAGCACCCGGGCGTGAAGAAGGTCCTCGAGCAGGGCGAGGTGAACCTCGCCGGCCCGGTGAAGGTCCTCTCCGAGAGCTACTACCCGGAGATGTTCAAGGGCGTCTACATGCGGCCGGCCGAGAGCCGCGCGCGCTTCCAGGAGCTCGGCTGGAAGACGGTGGCGGCGCTGCAGCTCAGGAACCCGATGCACCGCTCGCACGAGTACCTGGCCAAGATCGCCATCGAGGTGGTCGACGGGCTCTTCATCCACCAGCTGGTCGGCAAGCTGAAGGAGGGGGACATCCCGGCCGACGTGCGCGTGCGCGCGATCGACGTCCTCGTCGAGAAGTACTTCGTCAAGGGCACCTGCCTGCAGGGCGGCTACCCGATGGAGATGCGCTACGCGGGGCCTCGCGAGGCGCTGCTCCACGGCGTCTTCCGCCAGAACTACGGCTGCACGCACCTCATCGTCGGGCGCGACCACGCCGGCGTCGGCACCTACTACGGGCCCTTCGACGCGCAGAAGATCTTCGACGAGATCCCCGCCGGCGCGCTGCTCCTGCAGCCGATGAAGATCGACTGGACCTGGTACTGCCGCAGGTGCCGCGGGATGGCCTCGGCGCGGACCTGCCCGCACCCGAAGGAGGACCGCCTGACCGTCTCCGGGACCATGGTGCGCAAGACGCTCTCCGAGGGCGGCGAGCTCGACCCCGACTTCAGCCGCCCCGAGGTGCTGGAGATCCTGAAGGACTACTACCGGAACCTCGACCAGAAGGTCGAGATCAAGGCGCACGGCTACGCCACCGGCGACGTGCCCGTCACCCGCTAGCTAGAGCCCGCCGCGCTCTCCAGGCGGCGCTCCCTCCCGGCTACAGTTCTCCCGGGTTCTCGACGATGGTGCTGTTGGCCACCACGCGTGGCGGAAAGGCGTCGTCATGAAGTGTGCATCCGGCAGAGCGCTCCGACCGCGCCTGGTCTCCCCGGGGCTGCTGCTCGTCCTCCTCGCGCTGCCTGGCCTCGCCCTCGCCCAGGCCCCCGGCGCGACCACACGACTGTCCGACAAGCCCGGCGTCTTGCCGCTCAGCGTCACCTACGCCGACGGCCTCGCCCTCTCCAGCGCGGACGGCAAGCACGAGCTCCGCCTCGCGGCGAGCGGGCACTTCGACTCTCGCTTCTACCCGGGCACCGAGGCCAACCCCGGCTCGTTCGACATCCGGCGCGCACGGCTCGAGCTGGGCGCCAAGCTCTTCAAGTACCTCGACGTGCGCATCCAGGCCGCGCTGGAGGACAGCCCCTACCTGCGCAACGCCTTCGTGGACCTCGCCATCCACAAGGCGCTCCACCTGCGCGCCGGGCAGATGAAGGTGCCGTTCTCCTCGGCGTGGCAGACGCCGGACAACCAGCTCGACTTCCTGGAGCTCCCCACCGAGACGCCGCTCTACCCCTTCATCGACCGCGGGGCGATGCTCTGGGGCAGCCTCCTCGGCGAGCGCGTCGTCTACAGCGTCGGCGTCTTCAACGGGGTCGGGACCGACTCGGACTCGCCCAAGGGCGACGTCGACCACAAGAAGGAGGTCGCCTACCGCCTCTTCCTGCAGCCCTTCCGCGGCCTCAAGCAGCGCTGGCTCTCCGGCCTCTACCTCGTCGGCCAGGGGACCTGGGGCGGCATGTCGATCCCGACGCGGCGCTTCGAGACGCGCGGCCTGGTGGCGCCCGACTACGCCTCCAACGTCTTCCGCTGGCGCACCGAGCAGGTCCTCGGCTCGAACGTGCGCGACGTGGACCAGATCAGCGCCGCCCTCAACCAGCAGACGCGCTGGGGGGCCGAGCTCCACTACCTCCTCGGGCGGTTCACCTTCAGCAGCGAGTGGACCATGGTCCACTACGACAACGTCGCCATCTACCACGACCTGCTGCAGGGCTCCACGCGGCTCAGGCACGACCTGGTGCAGGGCGTCGACGGCGCCATCCACAACCTCTCCGCCTTCGTCAGCGTCTTCATCACCGGCGAAAAGAAGACCCTCGACACCTTCGGCTGGCGGCAGCCGTCGCCGCTGCGCCCGCTCAGCTGGCGCAAGCTCGGCCCCGGCTCGCTCGAGGTCCTCGCCCGCTTCTCGCGCACCTGGATCCCGGAGCGCTATCGGAGCGGCCTCTTCGGCGCGACCAAGGTCAGCGGCTTCACGGCGGCGGACGCGACCGGCATCAAGGGCCCGCTGCCCGCCGAGGGCGCCTCGGTGAACGCGGCGGTGCTCGACGGCGCGTCGGAGATGCTCGAGGGGACCTTCGGCATCAACTGGGCGCTCAACTATCACCTGCGCATCATGCTCGACTACACCTACCTGGTGGCGCCCTCGTACGCCGTCGACGCCAAGGGGAACGTCTCCGGCGGGCTCGTCGCGGGCGCGGCGTCGGAGAGCGGCGACGTCACGACGAAGAACCAGCAGGTCCAGCGCATCCACGAGATCGGCCTCAGGTTCATCTTCCGGATCTGAGCTCGCCTCTCCGTGGTGGTCGCGCGCGACCGGGCGTGCTAACGATGCGCTCGTGAGCCGAGACACGACCCCCGCACGCCCGCCCCTCGCCGAGGCGATCCGCGACCGCGGCTTCAACCCGCGCCGGGGCGACCTCCCCGCGCTCCTCGAGCTCCTCGCCGGCGAGGAGGAGCTCGCCGAGCTGGCCGAGCGGGCGCTCGCGCGCCTGGGCTCCGCCGCCGGCGCCGAGGCCGCCGCGCGGCTGCCCGACGCCGGCCCGCCGCTCCGCGCCCGCCTCTGCCGCCTGGCCGGCCGGGTGGCCCAGGAGCAGGGCGACGCCGCGCTCGACGCCTTCCTCCGCGAGCGCCTCACGGACCCCGACGCGAAGACGCGCCGCAACGCGATCATCGCCCTCGGCAAGCTGCGCTCGCCGGGGCTCGAGGCGTTGCTCCTCGAGGCGTGGGATCGCGAGGAGTCGCTGCCGCACCGCCGCTCGCTGGCCGCCGCGCTGGGGAAGGTCGGCGGCACCGCGGCGCTCGACCGCCTGCGCCTCGCCGGCGCCCTCGACGACGCCGAGCTGCGGCGGCTGGTCGACGAGGCGGTGCTGAAGATCGAGCGCACCCTGCTCCGCGACGAGCCGAGCCGCGTCGACCCGACCCGCGCGCCCACGCGGCCGCTCCCCGTGCGCTTCCGCTGCCGCGCCGGGCTCGAGGAGCTCCTCGCCGCCGAGCTCGTCGAGCTCGCCCCGGAGCTCGCGCCGCGCGTCGCTGGCCGCGGTCGCGTGGAGGCCACGCTCGTCGGGCCGCTCGCCCGCCTGCAGCGCCCGCGCCTCGCGCTGCGCTTCGGCTTCCCCCTGCCGGCCGAGCCGATCCGCGAGGGTGAGGAGCTGGCCGAGGTGGTCGCCCGCGTGCTCACCTCCGCGGCCAGCCTCGGCGTGCTGCGGCTCTTCACCGCCGGCGCGCTCCGCTTCCGCCTGGAGTGGGAGTCGTCCGGCCACCGCCGCGGCGCCACCTGGCGCGCCGCCGCCGCGGTCTCGCGCCGCTGCGCGGAGCTGATCAACGACCCCACCGCCAGCCCCTGGGAGGCGGTGATCGGCGAGGCCACGGGTCGCCGCGGTCACCGCCTGCTCGTCGAGCTCTGGCCCCGCGGCCTCGAGGACCCGCGCTTCGCCTACCGCCGCCGCGACGTGCCCGCCGCCTCCCACCCGACGGTGGCGGCCGCCCTCGCCCGCCTCGCCGGCGTGCGCGAGGACGACGTGGTCTGGGATCCCTTCGTCGGCTCGGGCCTCGAGCTGATCGAGCGCGGCCTCCTCGGCGAGTACCGCCGGCTCTACGGCTCCGATCTCGAGGACGAGGCGCTGCGCGCGGCCGGCGAGAACCTCCGCGCCTCGGGCCTCAAGCGCTGGGGGCTCTCGCCCGGGGACGCGCGCGACTACAGCCCGCCGCAGCGCCCGACGCTGATCCTCACCAACCCGCCGATGGGCCGCCGCGTCCTCGGCAAGGACGAGCTCGAGCCCCTCTACGCGGCGCTGCTCCAGCGCGCGGCCGCCCTGCTCGTGCCGGGCGGCCGCCTGGTCTGGATCTCGCCGCTGCCCGCGCGCACGCTCGAGCTCGCCGGGCGCGTCGGCCTCGCGGCGCGGGAGCGGCGTCCGATCGACATGGGCGGCTTCAGCGCGGAGATCCAGGTGCTCGCACTTGCTCGCGTGACGGCAGGAGGCGACCGATGACTCGCCACCACGTGCGGCGAGCCCTGCGTGGCGGCCCCGCCACCACGCGCCCACCTGGCGAAAGCACCTGGACGCCCCCCACGTAGCATCCTCCATGAGGTGGTGGCTGCCCGTACTCCTGGAGGTGGCGACGCTGCCAAGCTCCGGCTGAAGCACGGAGCGGCTCTTCGCGCCGCAGGACACGAGACCTGGGCGGCGCCGCGACATTCTTCCGCACAAACCGCACCCTCGCCCCACCTGTCAGGTGAACCGACTTCGATGCGGGAGGCGACTTCCGCGACCTGGAGGACTGAGATGATCGCTCGCGAGCGGCGTCGGCGGTTGACAGCAGGGGGCGGCCTCGGCTGTGCCCTGGCCCTGTTGGTCGCGGTGGGTTGCGACGAGCCGGACGCCAGGATGGAACCGAGCGCCAGGCTGCGCGTCGACGTCAGGGGCGAGCACGTCAGCAGCGAGCGCGCCCCTGATGCCGCCGGCGGGGTGGAGCACGGCAGCAGCGTCGACGCGCTGACGAGCGATGGCAGCGCACAGGACGCGCGGACGAAGGACAGCGTGTGGGAGAAGGACAGCAAGGTCACGAAGGACACAGGGCAGGCACCGGGCCCCGTGCTGGCTCACGGTGACTCGAGGGAGATGTCGTTTCTGCATCCTGGTTACTCGTGGGCCTCGTACGCGGGGAAGAGCTATTCCTATCAGATGAACAACCCCGTCGGCGTCCATCCGAACATCTCCACCATCCCTGAGCCAGGGTACCTGGCGCACATCAAGGGTGCACCGCAGGCCGGCGTCTACACGCTGATGCGCACCACCGACCCGGACGACCCATCGAGGAAGGCCTACTACCACCGGGTGTCGGCGGCGTGGGATACCTGGGAGGGAGGCACCACCTCGCGCGCGGAGTTCAACGGAAGTAACAAGCCCGCCG
>JAKLHH010000400.1 GCA_022710245.1 Myxococcota bacterium | reverse complement strand
CAGGCAGAGGGCAGCAGGCAGGAGGGCAGCAGGCAGAGGGCAGAGGGCAGAGGGCAGGAGGGAGCGAGAGCGTCACGGACTTGGCGCTGCATCCGCGCGTCCGCCGAGCTTTCTCCAGTCTTCTCGCAGACGCCTCCAGACGGGGCCATGGGCCCACCGCTTGCAATGCCACCAGGCATGAGACCCTCCCCGCTGAAGATCCTGCTGGTCGACGACGAGGTGATGATCCTCCGCGCCCTCGCGCGTCGGCTCCGCGGCCACCAGCTCCGCTTCGCCACCGATGTTCGCTCCGCGCTGCTCGAGCTGCAGTCGGAGTCGGCCGACGTGGTGCTGAGCGACTTCAACATGCCCGGCGGGGACGGCGTCGCGCTCCTCGAGGCGGTGCGGCGGCTCTTCCCGGGCACGCGCCGCGCGCTGATGAGCAGCGATCCGCCGCCCTACCTGAGCGAGCTGATGCTCTCCGGGGTGATCGAGCGCTTCCTGCCGAAGCCGCTCGAGGGCCCGCTGGAGCGAGTGCTGCGGGCGCTGGTCGGCGGCAGCGAGCGGCTGCAGCCGGTGGCGAGCGCGCCCTGGATCTCCCTCGAGGACCTCAACTGAGCGCCGGCGATGCACCTCCGCCACCCAGCGATGCACCTCCGCCACCCGGCGCACCCTCGGCAGCGGTCCGGGTCGGGTGTGGCGTCGGGTGTGGCGCCGGTGGTGGCGCTCGTCGCCGCGCTGGCCTGTCAGGCGACCACGACCGCCGGGGCCCAGTCTCTCGACACCTCGCTCACGGTGGCGAGCGGCACCGGGCTCTCCCTCGGCCGCGGCGCGAGCGGCGTGCTGCGGCAGCGCTCGCCGATCTTCCTCGACGTCGACGTCGGCCTGGTCTTCGACGGCGACCGCGCCATGGAGTGGACCGCCGGGTTGATCATGGAGCTCGAGGGGCCAGTGTCGGTGGGCCTCAACCCGGCCCTCAAGCGCATGGTGCACTTCCGCAAGCTCGCCATCTATGGCGGGGTCGGCATCCCGTTCATCTTCGCGCCGTTCACGCTGTTCGGGGTGGAGGTGGCCGCGGGCGCCAGCTACCCCGTCTGGAAGCGACTTGGGATCACCCTGGAGCTGCACGCTGATGTCTTCTTCGTGGGGAGCGATCTGCCGGACGGCTCGGTGCTGGCGAAGCTCGACCTCTCTCTGGGTCTTCGCTTCGATCTGTAGCGCGCTCGCCCTGGGCGGCGCGCTCGGCTGCAACGACCCCGGCTGCATCCGCAACAGCCAGTGCCCCGAGGGCATGACCTGCCGCGTGGGCGGCTGCGTGGCGCTCCCCACGGACGTCGGCCCGCGCGACGCGCCCCTCGACGCGCTGCACGACGGGCTGCACGAGCTCGGGGCGGACCTCGCCCGGGACGCGGCGCGCGAGGCGAGCAAGAGCGACGCGAAGGGGGACGCGAAGAGCGACGCGAAGGGGGACGGTGCGAAGGACGGCAAGGGCGAGGGCAAGGAGGCGGGCGTCAAGGACGCGGGCGTCAAGGACGCGGCCGCCTCGGACGCGAAGAACGAGGCCAAACCCGCGGACGCCAGCGCGGAGAGCAAGGGAGGCTGAGGCATGGTCCGGCTCACGCACCTCAACGGCAAGGAGTTCTACCTCAACAGCGACCTCCTCCTCTGCCTGGAGTCCACCCCCGACACGCTGCTGGTGATGACCAGCGGGGAGAAGATCCTGGTCAAGGAATCACCCGAAGAGGTCGTTGATCGGATCGTCGGCTTCCGCCGCCGCATCGGCTCGGACGAGGTGAGGATGCACGTCTTCCACAGCGAGCGGGGGGAGCCAGAGAGAGAAGAGAGCTGAGATGGACATCACCTCCTTGGTCGGGCTCATCATCGGCCTGGGGGCCGTCATCGGCGGCAACCTCGCCGAGGGCAGCCATATCGGGGCGATCCTGCAGCCGACCGCCTTCGTCATCGTGATCGGCGGGACCATCGGGGCCGTCATCCTCGGCTTCCCCGGCGAGGCGCTGAAGAGCGCGATGTCCGGCACCAAGCGGGTCTTCGGTCAGGAGACGAAGAACATCCCGCAGATGATCTCCGACATCGTCACCCTAGCCTACAAGGCCCGCCGCGAGGGGATCATCGCCCTCGAGGAGGACGCGCAGAAGTCGAAGGACCCCTTCATCCGCAAGGCGCTGACGCTGCTCAGCGATGGCATGGACTCCAAGCACCTGGAGGAGACCATGGAGATCGAGATGGGGATCATCGAGCACGAGCGCGAGTCAGGCGCGAAGGTCTTCGAGTACGCAGGCGGGGTGGCGCCCACCATCGGCATCCTCGGGGCCGTGCTCGGCCTCATCCACGTCATGCAGAACCTCACCGATCCCAGCAAGCTGGGCTCGGGCATCGCGGTCGCCTTCGTCGCCACCGTCTACGGCGTCGGCTTCGCCAACCTGGTCTTCATCCCCATCGGCAGCAAGATAAAGATCAAGACGAAAGCGGCGATGATGTACTACGAGGCCCTGCTCCAAGGCATCCTCTCGGTCCAGAACGGGGATAACCCCCGCATGATCGAGGAGAAGCTGAAGGGGTTCCTGAGCGCCAAGGAGAGGCAGGGGTACGTGTCGGCTGACCAGAAGGCGAAAGCTGGCGGCGCGGCAAAAGCCACCTCCTAGTCCTGCGGGCGCCCCGGGCGGGCCCGGGAGCCGTCGATGGCACGAAAGAAGCCACCTCCAGAGCACGAGAACCTCGAGCGCTGGCTGGTCTCCTACGCCGACTTCATGACGCTCCTCTTCGCGCTCTTCACGACGATGTACGCGATCTCCACCGTCGACGCGAAGAAGCTCGGCAAGATGGTGCTCTCGATGCAGGCGGCGTTCGACCCCACCGGGTTCACCAGCTCGAAGGGCTCCCGCATCATGATCTCCGAGGGCGGCGCGGCGCCCTCGATCGCGGGCACCCTGGCGCCGTCGATGCTGACGCCGCGGGCGATGGTCAACAAGGACGGCCAGGGCGGCGTGCTCGCCGCGAGCGGCGGCAAGGGTGGGATCGGCCAGATCAAGGAGGAGCTCTCCAAGCTCATCCTCGACGAGGGGCTGCAGGACAAGGTGAAGGTGGTGATCAAGCGCCACGGGGTGGTGCTCAGCCTGGCGGAGGCCGGCTTCTTCGACAGCGGCCAGTACAAGGTGCGCAACGCCTCGCGCCCGCTCCTCGACAAGGTGTGCCGCTACCTGACCAAGCTGCCGAACGCGATCCGGGTGACCGGACACAGCGACAACACGCGGGTGCGGAGCGCCCGCTTCGCCTCCAACTGGGAGCTCTCGACAGCGCGGGCGGCGGGGATCGTCTCGCTCCTCGTCGAGGAGCACGGCTTCGACCCCAAGCGCCTCGCCGCCGCGGGCTACGCCGAGCACCGCCCGGTGGCCAGCAACGACACCGCCGAGGGGCGCGCGCGCAACCGGCGGGTCGACATCCTGATCCCCGCCGTGAGCAACGTCTCCAGCGATCCCGACGGGCTCGACTGAGCCTCCCCAGCGATCCCGACGGGCTCGACTGAGCCTCCCCTCGCCGTCCCGTCAAACCCCCCAGACCCCATCGTCAAGCGCCTGACTCAGCGAGGGCGCGCCCCTCCAGGATCCAACGAGATCTCGTCCGGGAGTCGTGGCACATGGCTTGCTCCCACGCTCTCCTGACTGGAGGAGGATCGCGATGGACCTCTTCGCAAACCTGGCAGCGCTGCACCGAAGCCTCGACTACCACCTGGCCCGGCACTCGCTCCTGGCCTCGAACGTCTCCAACGCGGAGACGCCGGGGTTCCGTCCGCTCGACCTCAGCTTCGACGCCTACCTCACGCGGGCCGGCGAGCTCAAGGTGACCGACCCCAAGCACCTGGGCGCCGCCGGCGACAGCCGCTTCGACGCGGCCATCTTCGAGGACCCGACCGGCACCCCGGGCAACGACGGCAACGCCGTCAGCCTGGAGCGGGAGATGGCCAAGATCTCCGCCAACAGCATCCGCTACCGCGCCGGCGCCGAGATGCTCGGGCGGCGGATGGCGATGCTCAAGTACGCCGCCACCGACGGGCAGCGGCGGTAGAGGAGACCCCGATGAGCTTCATGTCAGCGATGGAGATCATCTCTTCCGGCCTCGCCGCCTCGCGGCTCCGCATGAACCTGGTCGCGAGCAACCTGGCCAACGCCAACACCACGCGCACCGACACCGGCGGCCCCTATCAGCGCCGCGACCCGGTCTACCGCTCGGCGCCGGTGGCGCAGCCCTTCTCGGAGATGCTGCGGGACCGCCTCTCCGCCTCCCTGCGCGGGGTGCAGGTGAGCCAGGTCGTCACCGACCCGCGCCCGCCGCGCACCGTCTACGACCCGGGTCACCCCGACGCTGACACGAACGGCATCGTGAAGATGCCCAACGTCAGCGTGGTCGAGGAGATGGTGGACATGATCACGGCCTCCCGCGCCTACGAGGCCGGCATCACCGCCATGCAGAGCATCAAGTCGATGGCCAACCGCGCCCTCAACATCGGGAGGTGACGATGTTCGGCCCGATCTCCCCGGCGGCCGCGCCGCTGATCAACCCCGAGTCCGGCTACGGCAAGGCGCCGGGCGTCGGCCGCCTGGCGGAGCTCGCCCCCGCCGCGGGCGCCGACGAGCCCGGCGAGGCCAGCGGCGCGAGCGGGGTCGGGGAGAGCGTCGCCGCCATGCTGCGCAAGGCGGTGGAGAGCGAGGGCACGGCGCAGCAGGCCGCGGACTCCTACGCGACCGGCGCCACCCAGAACCTGCACGAGACGATGATCGCGATGGAGAAGGCCGACATCACGGTCTCCCTGCTCGTGAACGTGCGGAACAAGCTCCTCGATGCGTACCGCGAAGTCATGAAGATGAGCTGACCCGATGTCACCATCGCTGCAGAAGCTCAAGGACCAGGTCAAGAAGCTCTTCGGCTCGATGAGCAAGCGCGCCCTGGTGCTGATCGCGGTCCTCGTCCTGGGGACGGGCGGCCTGCTCGCCTACCTGGCGATGGCGGACCGCACCGAGTACGGCGTCCTCTTCACCGGCCTCGCCACCGAGGACGCCTCCCGCATCACCGAGCAGCTGCGCAAGTCCCGCACCCTCTTCCGGCTGGAGGCCGGTGGGACCACGGTGCTGGTGCCGAGCGAGAAGGTGCACGAGATCCGCCTGACGATGGCCGGCCAGGGGCTGCCGCGCGGCGGCGGCGTCGGCTTCGAGATCTTCGACTCCCAGAAGTTCGGGGTCAGCGAGTTCGCCCAGCAGATCAACTACCGTCGCGCGCTGCAGGGCGAGCTCGAGCGCACCATCTCCCAGCTCGACGCCGTGCAGGCCGCGCGCGTCCACCTCGCCCTCCCCGAGCGCGCCGTCTTCGCGCGCCGCGGGCAGCCAGCCTCGGCGGCGGTCACGCTGCGCCTGCACCCGGGCCGCAGCCTCGCGCCGGCCTCGGTCCGCGCCGTCGTCCACCTGGTCTCGTCGAGCGAGACCGGGCTCAGCCCCGACCAGGTCACGGTCGTCGACACCGCCGGCAACATGCTCTGGAGCGGGCGCGAGGGTCCCTTCGGCTCCGGCGGCCCGCTCGACCAGAAGCGGACCATGGAGGAGAGCCTCGAGCGCCGCGTCTCCCAGATCCTCGACGCCGCCGTCGGCGCCGGCCACTCGGTGGTGAAGGTCAGCGCCGAGGTGGGGCTGGCGCAGGTGGAGCAGACCGAGACCCAGTATGACCCCGAGTCGGCCGCGGTCCGCTCGGAGACCGGCCTCGAGGAGAAGGACGCGCGGCCGGGCGCGGTCGCTGGCGGCATCCCGGGCGTGCAGGGCAACCTCCCCGGCGGCCCCGCGCCGGCCACCGGCTCGGCGGACGCGGTCAGCCAGCGCAAGAGCTTCACCCGCAACTACGAGGTGACGAAGAAGGTCCGCAAGCAGCTCTCCCCGGCCGGCGAGGTCAAGCGCATCTCGGTCGCCGCGCTGGTCGACAGCCGCTTCCTCACCGGGGAGCCGGTCAAGGGCGCGGCGGCGAAGAAGGGCGCGAGCGCGGCCGCGAGCCCGCGCGTGGACCTCGCGGCGCTGGAGCAGGTGGTCAAGCAGGCGGTGGGCTTCACCCCCGCGCGCGGAGACGTCGTCACCCTGCGCACCATCTACTTCGCGCCCGAGCAGGAGCTCGCCGCTCCGCCCGTCACCTGGCTCACCCGCGTCACGCGCGAGGTCAGCGAGTACGCGAAGCCGGCGGCGGTGGTCATCCTCGCGCTGGTCGTCCTCACCCTGCTGCTCAAGGCGCGCCGACGCTCGGCGGAGCCGCCCACGGTCCTCGCGCTGCCGCGCACCGTGCGCGAGCTCGAGGCCGCGGCGGCGCCCCAGCTCGCGGGCGCGAGCGGAGACGCCACCGCGGTGGCGACCGCCTCCATCGCCGCGGCGCGCGCCAACCTGCCGGCGCCGGCGCAGAGCGGCTGGGACCTCGCGCGCGCGGCGGCGGAGCACGACGCCGCGCGCACCGCCTCGATCCTGAAGGCCTGGATGGAGAAGGACGGCTGAGATGAACCTCCAGGGCAAGGCCAAGGCGGCCATCTTCCTCCTCAGCCTCGAGCCCGAGCGCGCGGTGCGCGTGATCGAGCAGCTCGACGAGCGCGAGCTGCGCGGCCTGCGCGAGGCGGTGGAGAACCTGAGCCCCGTATCGACCGCGACCCTCGAGGACGTCTTCACCGAGTTCACCGCGGACTTCAAGGAGGGGCTCACCTCGCTCCAGCGCGGCAGCAGCTACCTCCGCGAGCTGGTGGCCAAGGCGCGCGGCGAGGAGCACGCGAACCGCATCTTCGCCGACCGCGCGGCGCTCCCCGAGGCGCGCAGGCCCTTCGCCGCGCTCGCTGACGCCGACCCCGAGGTGCTGCGGGTCGCGGTCGCCGAGGAGCACCCGCAGGTGGCGGCCGCCGTGCTCGCCCACGTGGAGGCCGGGC
>JAKLHH010000040.1 GCA_022710245.1 Myxococcota bacterium | reverse complement strand
CCCTGCGAGCTCCACCACCACCGGGGCAAGCTCTACCGCACGGTGCCGCGCAAGCGCGGCGACGTGAACCAGAGCTGGATGTGCGACTACGGCCGCTCGCTCTACAAGGCGCAGGCGGCGGACCGGCTCGGGCTGCCCCTCGTCGACGGCAAGCCGGCGAGCTGGGACGACGCGATCGGCCGCGTGGCGGGCAAGCTCGGCGCGCTGCGCGAGGGGAGCCGCGAGGCGATCGGGCTCTGCCTCGGCGCCGACGCGACCTGCGAGGACAACCACGTCGCGGTCCGCCTCGCCCTCGATTACCTGCAGCTCGACCGGGTCTACCTGGCAGCCGAGCCGCCGACCTCGCAGGGCGACGCCATCCTGCGCGACGCCGACCCGAACCCGAACCGCGCCGGCGCCACCGCGGTGGCGCGCGGCAAGGCGCGCAGCGCCGCCGAGCTGCCGGCCGACCTGGCGGCGGGCAAGCTGAAGGCGCTCTACGTGATCGGCGACGCGCTCTGTCTGCCGCCCGAGGCGATCGAGAGGGCGGCCGGGCTCGAGCTCCTCGCCGTGCAGGCGAGCCACCCCTCGGCGCTCACCCGCAAGGCGCAGGTGGTGCTGCCGGCCTGCGTCTGGCAGGAGGTCGACGGCACCATGATCAACCGCGAGGGCAAGGTGCAGCGCCTGCACGCGGCGGTGGCGGCGCCGGACGCCGCGCGGCCGCACTGGGAGACGCTGGTCAAGCTCGCGCGCCGGCTCGGGCTCACGCTGGAGCTGCAGAGCCCCCGCGCGATCTTCGAGGCGCTCCGCGAGGAGCTGGAGCCGTTCAAGGGCGCCGAGTGGGGGAGGGACCTCCCGGCGACGCTGCTCCGCTTCGCTGGCAGCCGCGGCTAGAGGAGAGAGCCACTCATGCTCACCGTCATCGTCGCCGCGCTGATCAAGCTGCTCATCATGCTCGGCTTCGCCGTCACGCTCACCGCCGTCCTCACCTGGATGGAGCGGCGGCAGAGCGCGATGATGCAGGACCGCATCGGCCCCGAGCGCGCCTACCTCTTGCCGCCCCGCGAGGGCAAGCTCCTCGGGCGCCTCCGCCTCTGGGGGCTCATCCACCCGCTCGCCGACGCGCTCAAGCTCGCCGCCAAGGAGGACTTCATCCCGCCGCGCTCGCACCGGGCGCTCTTCGGGCTGGCGCCGGTCCTCACCCTGGTGCCGGTGCTGCTCGTCTTCGCGGTGATCCCCTTCGGGCCGCCGGTCTGCCTGAGCCAGCTCGGCGCGCAGAACCCCGACCTCGGCATGTGCAAGCTCGAGCAGCTGCAGGTCGCGCACCTCGACATCGGCCTCCTCTTCGTCTTCGGCGTCGCCTCCATCTCCGCCTTCGGCGCCGCGCTCGCCGGCTGGTCCTCCAACTCGAGCTACGCGCTCCTCGGCGGCATGCGCGCGACCGCGCAGACCTTCTCCTACGAGATCACCATGGGCCTCTCCGTGATGGGCGCCTTCCTCGTCTACGGGACGCTGGAGCCGCAGGCCCTGGTGCAGAAGCAGGCGACGCTCGGGCAGTGGGGGATCGTGACCCAGCCGCTCGGCTTCATCCTCTTCTTCGTGGCGGCGATCGCCGAGACCAAGCGCGCGCCCTTCGACCTCCCCGAGGGCGAGTCGGAGATCCTCGGCTACTTCGTCGAGTACTCCGGCGCGCGCTTCATGATGTTCTACCTGGCCGAGTTCCTCGAGGTGGTCTTCGCCGGCTGCATGATCGTCACCATCTTCCTCGGCGGCTGGCAGCTCCCCGGGCTCCTCTCGGACGGCCTCCACCTCTGGGGCAACAAGGTGATCCTGATGCCGCACGGCCTGATCGTCGCGCTGCAGATCGTCACCTTCATGGTCAAGGTCTTCGTCGTCTGCTTCCTGCAGCTCGCGGTCCGCTGGAGCGTGCCGCGCATGCGCTACGACCAGCTGATGACGCTCGGCTGGAAGGGCCTGCTCCCCGCCTCGCTCTTGAACGTCATCGTCACCGCCTGCGTCGTCCTCTGGATGCAGATGGGGCCCCGCTGAGGAGCGCCACATGACCACCAAGCTCGTCTCCGTCAAGCGCGGCCTCTGGGAGCAGCTCTACCTGCCCGAGCTGATCCGCGGCGTCGGCATCACGCTGCGCCACTTCTTCGTCAACACCTTCGGCTCGAAGGAGATCGTCACCGTCCGCTACCCCGAGGTGAAGCGAGAGTACCCGCCGCGCTTCCGCGGCGTGCACCGGCTGATGAAGCGCGAGGATGGGAGCGTCCGCTGCGTCGCCTGCATGATGTGCTCGACCATCTGCCCGGCCCAGTGCATCACCATCGTCGCCGGCGAGCGCGAGGACACCGCCGAGAAGTACCCCGTCTCCTTCGACATCGACGAGCTGATCTGCGTGATGTGCGGGCTCTGCGTCGAGGCCTGCCCCTGCGACGCGATCCGGATGGACACCGGCCTGCACTTCCCGCCCGTCGAGCACCGCGATCAGGCGAACATGCAGAAGGAGGACCTGCTCAGGCTCGGCGGCAGGAACATCGCGCGGCAGGGCGGCGCGGGCCCCGGCTGGCGCGAGCAGTACCGGGAGCTCGGCGACGTGCGGCAGATCTACGACGGCGGGGACAAGCTCTCCGGGAAGATCCGCGGCAGCTGAGCTGGCGTCTGGCCACCTGCGCAGCGCCTGGCGAGCTGCCGGGCGTTCGTCCTCCCCTCGTCACGGACCGTGTTGAAGTCCTTCGGCCCCGCTGGCAGAGGGTCAGCAGGACCCGTACTGCTTGCAGACCCCGGAGCAGCACTGCTGGGTGCCGTTGCAGCAGCTCGTCCCACAGCAGGACGTCCCCATCCCGCAGCAGGTCCCGGCGCAGCACTTCTGGTTCATGAAGCCGCAGGCCGTGTCATCAGGGAGCTTCGTGCCGCCGCAGACCCCGCCGGTGCAGGTGTCGGGATCGGTGCAGGGGTTCTGATCGTCGCACTTCGTGCCGTCACCGAGGCTCTGCTTGGTGCACCCCTTGGCCGCCTCGGTGCAGATGCCGGTGACGCACTGCTGGTCGAGGTAGCTGCAGTTGGGCGCGCCGCCAGCGGTGCAGGTCCCGCCCTGGCAGGCATCGTCCGTGCAGTACTTGCCGTCGAGGTCGCAGCCGGTGCCGTTCTTCTTCGGCATCTTCACGCAGCCGAGCGCGAACTCGCTGCAGGTCCCCGTGTTGCACGCGTCGTCGAGCTGGCTGCAGCTCATCTGCGCGCCGGCGCACTTGCCGCCGCTGCACTTCGAGCTCGGCGTGCAGAAGAGGCCGTCATCGCAGTCGGTGCCGTTGGTGACGTTGCTCTGCAGGCAGACCCCCGACGAGCAGCTCCCGGTCACGCAGGGGTTCGTGGTCGCGCAGCTCTTGCAGGCGAGGCCGCCCTTGCCGCAGAGCGTGAGCGTCTGCTGGCCCGAGGAGAGGCAGGTGTTGCCGTCGCAGCACCCGTTGCAGAGCCCGCCCGCCGCGCAGCGGCAGATCCCGGCCACGCAGTTGAGCGTGCTCGCGCAGGCGTCACCCTCCGGCCCGCAGCGGCACTTGCCGGCGACGCAGCGATCGGTGGTGGCCGGGCAGGGGTTGTTACAGGTGTTGCAGTGGGCGGGGTCCGAGGTGAGATCCGCGCAGACCGTGCCGCACTGGGTGAACCCCTTCGGGCAGCCCGCGTCGGGCACCACGAACACGTCCGCGGACGGGCGGTCGGGCAGGACGAAGCTGTCCGGTCCGCGGCTCTCCACGGCGCCCCGGTCCCGGTGCTCCCAGAGCGTCTCGTCCACGCCGACGAGGCAGCCGGCGAGCGAGCAGCTGACGAGGGAAAGGAGCAGTCGTCGCATCCTAGAAGGTCCCTCCGACGCCGACGCTGACCGAGACCTTGCGCTCCTCGCGGCGGCCAAAGTCCGTGTAGATGAGGAGCAGCGTCGAGCTCGCGCCCGCCGCGGCGGTGAGCCCGATGAGGACGTTGGTCGCCGTGCGCAGCTGCAGGAAGCGATCGAGCCGCTCCTTGGTCGGGTCACCGTTGTACTCGTCGCGCCGCTGCAGGGTCAGCGCGCCGCAGGCGGCCAGCGCCCCGCCGAGCGCCAGGGTGAGGGCGGCGCTGGTCCAGAACCAGGCGCGGTGGACGCCGCGGCGCGGCGGCGGGGACGGGATCTCCCGGGCCGCCCGCTCCCCGGTGGCGCGGCTCTCCGGCCCCGCAGGCGTGTAGGTCGCAGGGATCAGCTCGGGGACCAGCGTCAGCTTGCGCTGCCCCGGCTCGACGAGCTCCACCACGGCGCGCGCCGGCCGGCAGCGCGCGCGGCGCACCTCGATCACGTGCTGACCGGGGTTGAGCGGGACCCGGAGCGGCGCCAGGCCGGCGGCCTTGCCGTCGACGTGGACCGTCCCGCCGCGGCCCGGGCTGAGCACGTCCACCCAGCGGATCTGCTGCTCGACGGCGCGCAGCGCGCGGCGGAGCCGCCCGGCGAGCGGGGTGTGCGCCGCGCCCTCGTCGAGGCAGCGGCCATAGTGCGCGGCGGCCTCGACGAACTGGTTCAGGTTGTGGTGGCAGCGGGCGATGCTGCACTGGACGCTGTGGTGCGGGCGCAACCGGTAGGCGCGCTTGAAGGCGGCGATGGCGGAGACGTACTCGCGGCGCCGGAAGAGCTCGGTCCCCTGGGCGAAGGCGGTGGCCGCGTCGTCGGCGCCGGAGGGCGCGGGCCAGCCGAGGAGCCCGATCAGCAGCACGCCGAGGCCTCTCGCCCTCCAGGACTTGCGCCGCGGGCTGCTAGCGGTACGGGTTGGAGAGGACGTCCTCGTCGGTGAGGTTGCCGCTGGAGCCGCGCTTCTTCTTGCGCGACGGGGCCGGGGCTCCTCCGTCGGCCGTCCGCGGCTCCGGCTCGAGCGCGACGTCATAGGCGCCGGAGACGTCGAGCGGCACGCGGCGACGTACGGTGAGAAACCCCGGAGCGGTGATGACCAGGTCGGCATGGCCCACTGTCGCTGTGCGGCGGAGCAACCCGGGGTTCGAGACCCTCTCCCCGCCGAGGGTGATGATAGCACCGGGCGGTCGCGCCACGGCGGAGATTGTGATCTCGCGGAGAGCAGGCTTGCTCGTCGTCGGCGCGCTGGCCGGGCGCGGCTCGCCGCTGGGAGGTGCCCCCCAGAGCGCGACCACCATGGCGACCCCGAACGCCAGGGTGAGCAGCGCGCCGGCCGCGATCGCCATCGTTTGGCGGTGCTGGCGTCGCCGCCGCGTGCGTCGCCGCCGGGCCTCGACCTCCGAGAGCGTGCGCTTCTTCTCCGCCATCTCCTTGGCGAAGCGCTCGTGCATCAGCGCGGCGACGGTGGCCGAGGAGAGCGGCTCTCCTGTCCCGACGATGAAGCGCTCGAGGTCGGTGTGCAGCTCGAGCGCGGTCTGGTAGCGGCGATCGGGGTCCCGCTCCAGGGCGCGGAGCACGATCGCCTCGAGCGCGGGCGGGAAGTCGGGGACGAGCTGCGAGGGCGGGGTGATCGGCCCCTCGCAGACGAGCCTGACCACGGCCGGCTCGCTCTCGGCGCGGAAGAGCCGGCGGTGCGTGGAGCACTCGTAGAGCACGATGCCGAGCGCGAAGAGGTCGGCCCGGCGATCGACGCGGTCGGGGCTGATGCACTGCTCGGGCGACATGTAGCTGAACTTGCCCTTCATGCCACCGGTCGAGGAGTGGATGCTGCCGCGGGCCCGCGCGATCCCGAAGTCCACCACCTTCACCGCGCCCTCGTAGCTGATCAGGATGTTCTGCGGCGAGACGTCGCGGTGGACCACGTTGAGCAGTCGCCCCTCGCTGTCGCGGAGCTCGTGCGCTGCGTGCAGCCCCGCCGCGGCGTCGGCGAGGATGCGGGCGGCGAGCGCGGGCGAGAGCGGGCCGCAGCGCAGCACGTCGAGGAGACGCTCGCCGGGGATGTACTCCATCGCGATGAAGTGACTGCGCCCGACGCGGCCGAGCTCGATCGTCAGCGCGACGTTGGGGTGGGAGATGCGCGAGGCGAGGCGCGCCTCGTCGATGAACATCTTGACGAACTCGGGCTCCGCGAGGAGGTGGTCGTGGATGACCTTGAGCGCGACCAGGCGCTTGAACCCCACCTCTCCCGAGAGATAGCCGAGGTAGAGGCTGGCCATCCCCCCCGACGCGAGGGGGTGGAGCACGGTGTAGCGGCCGATCTCTTCCGTCTGCGCGTGCATGGCGGCGTGGGTCCCGATCCCATTCTGCATGGGGGCCGGGCGCGGCTCAAGGACCCTGCAAGAGGTCGCGAAAGGACTCGGGGCCTGCCTCCGTAGTACTGGCAGAACCCTGCTCGAGGAGCCTGATGCGAGAGAGTGCGCATGGCCTTGCTCTGCTGGCTCTGCTGATCGTCGGCGCCTGCCGTCCGCCGGCGACCGCCCTGTCGCCCGGCCTGGCGCCCCCCGTCGCGGCGAGCGCCGGTCACGCCGAGGAGCGGCGCGTCCTCGGGCTGGAGGCAGGCCGCCTGGCGCGCTACCGCTTCAGCGCCTGGTCCCGCGACACGGACAGCGAGGGCACCCGGGAGGCACGCTGGACCTGCGAGTACAGCGAGCGCGTGGCGGCGGTCGCGGACCGCGCCGAGGGCGGCGTGCTGCGCACGGTCGTCGAGGTGCGGCGGGAGGTCGCCTTCGGCGCCAGCTGCGCGGCGCCGCAGGAGGACTGGGGGCTCACCCCGCGTCCCGGGCGGCTCTTCTACGTGATCGGCGGCGAGGAGGTGACCCACGGCGCGGGGCCCAACTACGCCACCACGCGCAGAGGCGTCGCGGTCTACCTGCAGGAGCAGAGCCTCGACCTCGGCGCTCTCGACGACGCGGGGCTCGTCTTCGTGCTGCCGCTCCAGCCCGGCGTCCTCTGGCACGATGACCCCGAGACGCGCCACGAGGCGCGGGGCGGGCAGCCGATCACGGTGGGTGCCCGCCGGGTGGATGGGCTCGGCGCGGTCGTCACCCCGGCGGGCCGCCACGACGGCTGCTACCAGCTCGACCTCTGGGCGGCGGCCAATGTCAACGACACCTCGTGGGTGTGCCCCGGGCTGGGGGAGGCGCGTCACCTCCGCGAGCGCTTCGCTGGCAGCCTTCGCTACCGCGCAGAGAGCGAGCTCATCGAGCGTCGGTGAGCTCTGGCTCCCGGTCCCTGAGCTACTGGCAGACCCACTCGGCCGGCTGCGACGAGCAGCAGTAGGTGCAGTCGAAGGTCTCGCCGGGCCCGCCCGCCTGAGTCGAGAGGCAGCCGTACTGGCAGCAGCCGGAGCCAGCGTCGGGGAGCCCCTTGTGGGCGAGCAGGCCGCCGCAGGAGGGGAGCGCGCACGCCCCAGGGCCCGTCGACGAGCAGCAGTGATCGCAGTCCCAGGTGGCGCCCCGGCCCCCTGCCTCCGTCGTCTGACAGCCGAAGACGCAGCACCCGTGGCCCGCGTCCGGCAGCCCCTTGGAGGCGAGCAGCTCGCCGCAGCCAGGCGTGCAGCCCGAGCCGAGGCTGCAGGTGCCGTTGCAGCCGTCCCCCTGTCCGCAGTGCTTGCCGCTGCAGCTCGGGGAGCAGCAGCCAGAGCCGGCCTGGCAGGTGCCGCCGCAGCCGTCGCCGGCGCCGCAGGTCTTGCCGGCGCAGGCGGCCGTGCAGACGGGCGTGCAGCCGGAGCCGGCCTGGCAGGTGCCGCCGCAGCCGTCGCCGGCGCCGCAGGTCTTGCCGGCGCAGCCGGGCGTGCAGACGGGCGTGCAGCCGGAGCCGGCCTGGCAGGTGCCGCCGCAGCCGTCGCCGGCGCCGCAGGTCTTGCCGGCGCAGGCGGGCGTGCAGCAGCCGGAGCCGGCCTGGCAGGTCCCCTTGCAGCCATCGCCAGCGCCGCAGGTCTTGCCAGAGCAGCTCGGCGTGCAGCAACCGGAGCCCGGCTGGCAGGTGCCGCCGCAGCCGTCGCTCTCGCCGCACTTCTTGCCGCTGCAGACGGGCGCGCAGGTGCAGCCGGTGCCCTGCTTGCAGACGCCGCCGCAGGAGTCCCCCTCGCCGCACTTCTTGCCAGAGCAGACGGGCACGCAGCCCGAGCAGAGTCCCGCGACGCAGCCAGCGCCCTGCAGCGTGCAGTCGACGCAGGTGGCGGCGCCGCTGCCGCAGAGCTTGTCAGCAGCGCCGAGCTGGCAGACGCCGGCGGCGCAGCAGCCGCCGCAGGTGGCGGGTCCGCAGGCCTGCTCGCCCCCGAGGTCACCGCCAGGGAGCCAGCTGACGTCGGGCCAGCCGAGTCCCTTCTCGGGTGCACCGTCGGAGCGCGAGACCAGCGGCGGCCGGGTCCCAGCGCAGCCGGCGAGGAGCAAGAGCAGGAGCGGCCCCCATCGCCTGGCCCAGGGCACGTGCACCTCCGACGTGGATGATCGATCGTAGCCAGCCGTCGGCAGAGGGGCAAGTGTCGCTCGCCGCGCCCGAGGTCGGCTCGCCCGGATTCGCCTGCTCGCGTCGTGGACGCTCCGCGAGGAAGTGAAGCGCCACTCGCGGCAGCTCCCGCCACCGCCCGGCGCACAGGGTCTGTTATCATCGGGGCGTCGAGTCGAGCGGGCGGGAGGTGGCCGGACGGCGGCGCGTACCATGAGACGACGCGAATGAGCGAGGGCGATCGCGACCCCCTAGAGGCAGCCCGCGACCTCCTCGGCCGCATCGGGAGTCGTGCGCTCCGCCAGCGCGTGCACAAGGTGCTGGTGCTCTGGGAGCTCGGCTACCTGCGCGAGGCGCTCTCGGAGTTTCGCGTCGCCGCAGAGGAGGCGCTCCGCCGGCTGGTGGCGCTCCGCGCCCCCGAGGCGCTGCGGCCCGAGCTCGAGCGCGTGCTCGAGCAGGGCCAGGCGACGCGGGTCGTCGAGCGGCTCTACCGCGGCCACGACCTGATCCCGGCTCGCGTCGCGCTCCACCTGCTCACGCTCTTTGCCTGGGGCAACTACGCGAGCCACCACCAGCGCCAGGGGCACCACGCGCGCCCGTCCGACCTCGGCGTCCTCATCTCGCTCACGGTGGACCTGGAGGAGTGGATCGCCAGCGAGTGCGATGGGCGCGGCAGTGTCTTCGCCGCCGAGGGCCTCGCCTGGAGCGCGCACCGGCTCGCGGAGGAGACGGCGCGGGCCGGTCTCGCCCCCGAGGTGGCGCAGGCCTTCCTCGAGAGCGCGGGAGCGGGCGTCGAGGCCGCGCCGCATCGCCTGCACGCGCCGCACCTCTCGCTGGAGCTCTTCTGGCGGCGGCCGCCGGCAGCGGCCGCGCCGGCGCCGTACCGCGGGCTGCGCGCCTTCGAGCCGGAGGACGCCGAGCGCTTCCATGGGCGCGCCGAGCTCCGCCGCCGGCTCGAGGAGCAGGTCGACACCCACCGCCTGACGGTGGTCGCCGGCGCGTCAGGCGCGGGCAAGACCTCGCTCCTGCGCGCCGGGCTGGTGCCGGCGCTGCTCGACCTCGGCTGCGGCGTCCTCTCGCTCGCGGACTACAGCCACGCCGGGCTCGCGGTGGCGCGGGCCGTGCTGGCGGCCTGGCCGGGGCGGCCGCTCGTGCTCGTCCTCGACCAGCTGGAGCGAGCGCTCCTCGCCGACGCGGCGCCCGGGCTCTGGCAGGAGCTCCTCGGCCTCGCGCTGGCGACCGGCAGCGACCGCGAGGGGCTGCGGGTCGTCCTCGGCGTGCGCGAGGACTACCTCGGGCGGCTCCTGCGCGAGGCGAGCGAGCTCGAGGGAGGCGAGCTGCTCGGCGCCGGCGATGCACTCCTCCTCGTCGGCCCGCTCGACCGTGCCGGGACGCGGGAGGCGGCCGAGCGGCCGCTCGAGGGCAGTGGCGTCCGCTTCGAGGAGGCGCTGCTCGACGAGGAGCTGGTGCCGGCGCTGCTGGAGACCGCGGGCACCGTGCCCTGCAACCTGCAGCTCGTCTGCGGCCGCCTCCTCGCCGAGGCGCGCCGGACCGGGCAGGCGGTCCTCGACCGGGCGCTCTACCGACGCCTGGGCGGGGCGGCGCAGATCCTCGCCGGCCACCTCGACGAGACGCTCGCCTCCTCCTGCTACGACGGCGAGCGCGAGCTCGCCTGGGCGCTGCTGCGGGCGATGACCGAGGGCGACGCGCGTCGCTGGGTGGAGCTCGGCGCGCTCTGGCAGGCGATCCAGCCGGTCGCGCCGGGCGAGGACGCGGTGCGGCTCCACGCCGTGCTCGGGCGGCTCACCGACGACCGCCTCGTGGTCGCGCGCGGGAGCGGCCCCGCGGTGACCTACTCGCTGATGCACGACCAGCTCGCGCGCGCCGTCGGTGAGCGGGCGAGCGCCAGCGAGCTCGAGCAGCGCGAGGCTCAGGGACACCTCGACCGCGCGCTGGCGAGCTGGGCGGATCCGGGGAGGCGAGAGCTCCTCCGCGGGCGGGGGCTGGCCGTGGTGCTCCGCCACTGGCCTCACCTCGAGCACACCACCTCCTCGCCAGCGCGCGCGCTCCTCGTCGCCTCGCGGCGCGGGCGCCTGGTGCGGAGGCTGGGTGTCGGGGCGCTGCTCGCGGCCGCGCTCCTGGGGACGGTCTTCGGTCTGGTGCAGCTCCAGCGCGCCGTGCGCGAGGCGGGCCGCGCCACGGCGATCGCCGATCAGGGCGTGCTGCTCAGGGCTCAGCTCGAGCTCGACCGCGATCCGACCCAGGCGGTCGCCTGGCTGCGCAACCTCTCCTCGGAGGGAGCCGGGATCGGCGTGGTGACGCTGATCGAGGAGGCGCGGCGGCGCGGGGTCGCCGAGGTGCTGCGCGGGCGCGGTCCGTTCGCGGCCGTCGCGCTCTCGCCCGACGGGCGCCTGCTCGCGGCGGCGAGCGAGCGCACGGTGCGGATCCTCGAGCTCGCCGGGCGCCGCGTCGTCGCCGAGCTCTCCGGCCACACCGACCAGGTGAGCGCGCTCGCCTTCGCGCGGGGCGGACGCCTGCTCGTGTCGGCGAGCTGGGACGGGACGCTGCGCCTCTGGGATCCGGGCTCGGGCCGCGCCCTCGGCGCCATCGCCGCGGGCGGCCAGCCCCTCTACGCGCTCGCTGTCGCCCCGGACGGCGAGCAGGCGGCCGCCGCCGGCGCCGATGGACGTGTCCATCGCCTGCGCCTGGCCGAGCGCGGCGCCTCGGGCCCGCCCCTGGCCGCCCACGGCAAGGCGGTGCTCGCGCTGGCGTTCTCGGCGGACGGGCGGCTCCTGGCCTCGGGCTCGCTCGACCACCGCGCGCGCCTCTGGGACGCGGTCACCGGCGAGCCCCGGGGCTCGCTCGAGCACCCGCAGGAGCTCTACGCCGTCTCGCTCTCGCCCGACGGGCGGCTGCTCGCGACGGCGGGGCGGGAGGAGGCGGTGCGCCTCTGGGAGACCGGGGCCGCGCGTGCGCCCGCGGGGGGTGAGGCAGAGGGGGCGCCCGCGCGCCTCCTGAGCTGCCCGGGCGGCGTGCTCGCGCTGGCCTTCTCGCCGGACGGACGCGCCCTGGCCGCGGCCGGGGCCGAGAAGGTGGTCCGTCTCTTCGACGTGGATCAGGGGGAGGGACGCGGCTTCCCGCTGCGCGGGCACCTCGGCCTGGTGACCGGGCTCGCCTTCTCGGCCGACGGCCGCCGCCTCGCCTCGAGCAGCCTCGACCACACGCTCCGCCTCTGGGACCTCGCGGCCCGCGCCGCGGGAGGGCTGCGCCTGCGCGGTCACGAGGGCGAGGTGCAAGCGATCGCGTTCGCCGCTGGCGGGCGCACGCTCTTCTCCGCCGGCCGCGACGGCGCGCTGCGCCGCTGGAGCACGGCGACCGGTGGCCCCGCGGGGCCCGCCCTGACCCACGGGCAGGCCGCGCTCGCGCTGGCGGTCTCGCCGGATGGGCGCTGGCTCGCCTCGGGCGGCGCCGACGGACGGCTCCTCCTCTGGGAGCCGGCGCGCGGCGCGCAGACGCCACGGCTGCTGGTACAGGCCTCGAAGGCGATCTACGCGCTGGCGGCCTCGCCCGACGGACGCGGGCTGGCGGCGGCGACGGGCGACGGGCGGGTGCTCCTCTGGTCGCTGCCCGCCAGGCGGGAGGGCGTGGGTGCGCTGCCCACCGGCGACGCGCTGCCCCCGGACGACGCGCCTCCGCCGAAGGCCCTCAGCGGGCCAGGCGGCGCCCTCTTCGCGCTCGCCTTCACGCCCGACGGACGGACGCTCCTCGCCGCCGGCCACGACCGCCGGCTCCACCTCTGGGACGCCGCGGCGGGCAAGCTCTCGGCCAGCCTCGAGAGCGGCCACGCCGAGCCGATCTATGCGCTGGCGGTGGCCCCGGATGGACGCAGCGCGGTCACGGCCAGCGGCGACGCCACGCTGCGCCTGTGGGACCTCGCGGCGCGCCGGCCCCGGGCCACGCTCCTCGGCCACCGCCACTGGGTGCTCTCGGTGGCGTTCGCTCCCGACGGGCGGAGCCTCGCCTCGGGCAGCTCGGACGGCACCGTGCGCCTGTGGGAGAGCAGCCGCGGGCGCCCTCTCGGTCCGCCGCTCCTCGGCCACACCGACTGGGTCTACGCGGTGGCCTTCGCTCCCGACGGGGGCACGCTCGCCTCGGCCAGCGGCGACCGCAGCATCTGGCTGTGGCAGCTCGGCGACGCCAGCCTGCCGCGGCTGCGCGCGCTCATCGATCGCCTGACCAACCTCGAGGTCCGGCTCGACGGGCGCGTCGAGGTCCACTGAGCGATCCCGACCCGGGTCCGGTCCCGCAGAGAGGCTGTCCGGTCCCGCAGAGAGGCTGTCAGCGCCGGCTCCCTTCGCCGTCCAGCAGGGGACGAAACAAGCGAGGGTCGAAGCCATGACGCAGAAGCAGGCCGCCCGGCGGCCCGACTCGGTGGTGGTGTCGCTCAAGGAGCTCCGGCAGATCGAGACGCGTCGCCAGCAGGACGAGCAGCGCGACGCGGAGCAGCGCGAGGCGCGGCGTCGCGAGGAGCAGGCCGCGGCGGCGGAGCGGGAGCGCGAGGCGCGGGAGCGCGAGGCGCGGGAGGCGGCGGAGCGGGAGCGCGCGGCGGCGGAGCGGCGGGCGCGCGAGGAGCGCGAGGAACGACTGCGGCTCGCCGAGGCGGAGCGGCGCGCTCGCGTCGAGGCGGAGCTGCGGCTCGAGCGGGAGCGGATCCTCCGCGAGCAGGAGGCGCGTCAGCCGGCGCCGGCGCGAGGGAGGCTGGCGCTCGCCGTCGCCTGCGGCGTGCTGGCGCTCGGGCTTGGCGGCCTCGGGCTGCAGGTCCACCGCAGCGGAGAGCGGGCCGAGGTGCTGGCGGGCGAGCTCGCGGCGGCGCGGCGCGCCACCGAGGACGCGCGGGCACGAGCCCGCGAGCGGGAGACGCGGCTCGAGGCGCAGCTCGTCGAGCAGCGGGAGCGGCTGCGCGACGCGCTGGCGCGGACGCGAGGGGAGGTGGAGGCGCTCGGCAAGGCGCTCGCGCGCTGCACGGAGCGCCAGCCTCGCGTAGGCGCGGGGGTGCGGCCGCCGTCGCCGACGCCGGCGGTGGACACCGACGAGTGCAAGGGCAACCCTGACCCACTGTGCGGTCTGAAGAAGAGCGGCGAGCGGCGGAAGCGCGGCCGCAGCGAGACCTGAGGTGTGGCGAGCGCGGACGACCCGTTGAAGTCCCGCGGGTGGGCCGCTATAGTAGAAGACAGGCTGCTGCTGGGAGATTCGGCAGGGAAACCATATCTATTCCCTATGGCTATGCCCCGGGATCCGCCGCTGGCCGTGAACCGCAGACCCGCGCGCCGGGAAGCGTGAAGCGGCTATCGTGGAGCCCACCTGCTTTGCGGGGTGTAGATCGTTTCCCACCGCCTCTGCGGGGCCTAGCTCTTGCCCGCCTCGTCCTCGGACGAGGCGGGCATTTTGCTTTTCGAGTCAGCTACCCGACCCTCTGAGCCGCGCCCGAGCAAGTCCCTGAGCATCGACAGTCCTCACAGTCCTCCACAGTCCTCCACAGTCCTCCACAGTCCTCCGAGCGCGCTTGCGCCGCCGCCAGCCTCCCCGTACGCTTGAGACCCGATGAGCGTCCGCGCCCTCCTCCTCGCGCTGCTCCTCCTCGCCGCCCCGAGGACAGCCGCGCTCGCCGACGAGCGCGAACGGGACGAGCGCGAGGACGCCGGCGAGGAGAAGAGCGCGCTCGCCGCCCGACAGTCCGAGCGCGTGTTCGAGAGCTCGCGTGCCGTCGAAGTCGTTCGCCCCTGGGGCATCCCGGCGACCACCGGCGAGGCGCTCCTCGGCGCGGTCGGGGTCTGGAGCTACCCCGCGCTCGCCGCCGGAGGGACGCCCACGCTGCGCGGGCTCGGCGGGCGCCGCGTGCTGCTGCTCGCCGACGGGGTGCGCCTGCAGACCGGGATCACGCCCCTCGAGGGCGGCGACCTCCTCGGCTGGGTCGACCCGCTGGCGGTGCGTCGGGTCGAGGTCTTGCGCGGGGCGGGGGGCGCCGCCTATGGAGGCGGCGCCGAGGGTGGCGTGATCAGCCTGCTGCCCCGTCGCTACGAGTTCGACCCCGGCCGGGCCTGGGACGCCGCCGGCGAGCTCCGCGCCGGGTTCGCCAGCGCGAGCCTGGCCGGCCTCGGCAACCTCACCACGACCGGCCACCTGCGCGCCTTCGGGCTGCAGGCGGGCGGCTCGTTCCGGCGCCTCGGCGACGTGCAGGGCGGCCACGGCGTCGGCCGCGAGCAGTTCACCGGCCACCAGAGCGGCGACGCGGCGGTGGAGGCGATCTGGGCGCCGAGCACGAGCTCCTCGCTGCGGGCCAGCTACGCGCTGCTCCGTCAGCCCGATCTTGGGCGCCCCGACCGCTCCACGCCCGAGGACTTCCTCATCACCCAGCGCGCGCGCGACGCGGTGGCGCTCCGCTACCAGAGCCGTCAGGAGCACTTCATCCGCGCCGTCGACGCGAGCCTCAGCTTCCAGCGGCTGCTCGAGGTGCGCGACCGCTTCCGCGTCGGGCGCGACCTGATCGAGCGCGAGCGCGACCTGGCCAGCTCGCTGGGCCTGGCCCTCTCGCTCGCCTCGGAGCTGCCGCGGAACCGCCTCGGCTATGGCCTCGACCTGGTCCACGACTGGATCGGCTCGGCCGCCTCGCTGCAGGCGGTGAGCGTCGGCGAGCGCGAGCGGCAGGCCCGCGGCCGCTACCCCGACGGGTCGCGCTACCTGGAGACCGGGCTCTATGTGCTCGACCACCTGTCGCTCACCTCCCGGCTCTCGCTGGACCTGGGCGCGCGGCTCGCCACCTGGAGCGTGAGCGCGCCGGCAGTGGCGGGCCCGGACGCGCAGCCGGAGATCGCCAGCACCTGGGTCACCGGCCTCGGCAGCCTCCACGCGAGCTACCTCCTCGGCGACGGCCTCAACCTGGTCGCCGGCCTCAGCCAGGGCTACCTCGCCCCCAACGTCGACGACCTCACGGCCGTCGGCTGCGGTGATCGCGGCTACCGTGTGCCGGCGGGGCACCTCGACCCGGAGAAGAGCCTGACCGCCGAGGCGGGCGTGAAGCTCGACCTCTTCGGTGTCCTCACCGCCTCGGCCGCCTACACCTTCACCGCGCTCTTCGATCCCATCGTCGAGGTGCCGGTGGCGCTGACGCTGCCGTGGAGCCCCTCGGCGAGCTGCGGCGGCCCAGCGCTGCTGCCGACCACGACGCGCGCCAACGCCGCGAGCGCCCGCGTGCACGGGGTCGAGGTCGCCTTCCGACTGGCGATCCGCGCCTTCGAGCTCTACTCCTGGCTCGCCTGGAGCCACGGCGAGCAGGAGCTGCAGGGGGCTGGCGCGGAGCCGCTCTCCCGCGTGCCGCCGCTCGGCGGGGTGGCCGGGCTGCGCTACAAGCACGAGAAGCGCCAGCTCTCGGCGGAGCTCTCGCTGCGCTGGGCCGGTCCGCAGCGCCGGCTCAGCAGCGCGGACCTGCGTGATCCGCGGATCTGCCCAGCGGGCGCGATCGGCTGCGAGGGCACCGATGGCTACGCGGTGCTGCGGCTGCAGGGCGGGCTCGAGCTGGTCAAGCCGGTGCGCCTCCTCCTCGCGATCGACAACCTCACCAACGCGAGCTATCGCGTCCACGGGGCGGGCTTCCCTGCGCCGGGGATCAGCGCCATCGCCGCGGCGCAGGTGGAGGTGCCATGAGCGAACGCCGGCCGAAGGCGCCCGGTCTGGCGCTGCTCCCCGGCGCGCTGCTGCTCGGCGCGCTGCTCCTCGCGGGGTGCGCCGGCGGGCTGGGGGACTTCTGCATCTCGGACCGGGACTGCCGCAGCGGGCTGCGCTGCAGCGCTCCGGGCGGCGGACGCGGGGTCTGCACCTACCCCGGCGTGCTCCTCGACCTCGGCGCTCGGGATCGAGCGGCCGACCACCCGGGCGAGGTGGCCGCGCGGGAGCTGGGCGGCGACCACGCGCGCGACCGCGCGGTCGACCGCGACCATGCGGTGGACCGCG
>JAKLHH010000004.1 GCA_022710245.1 Myxococcota bacterium | reverse complement strand
GCGCTGTCACGCAGCTCAAGCGCGAGCTCAGCAGCGGCAACCTCACCGTGAACATGACCTACGACCCGGCCGGCAACCTCGGGACGGTGGCCTACCCGGCCGCGAACGGAACCGGCACCACCTCGTACGTTCACGACGACTTCGGACGCGTGGTGCAGGCGACCATGGCGGACAGCGGCGTGACGCGGTTTGCCTACGACGGCAACGGCAGCCTCGTCGAGAAGCGCGAGGCCGTGGGCACCGGCGGTGAGATGAGAACGACGTACAGCTACGACGGCGCGAACCGCCTGCTCCAGGTCTCGCCGGAGACGGCGGCCCCGGCGCAGCACTGCGCAGCCAACGGCACGATGAGCCTCGGGCAGACCATGCGCCTCGTCTGGGACAGCTCGGCCTCCTGCCCGAGCGGGTTCTGCGAGCACGGAGTCGGGCGGCTCGTTGGGGCAGAGGCAGAGGTGGGCTGCGACGGCACGACGCCGACCTTCCGCAAGACGTGGTACAGTTACGACCAGCTGGGGCGCATCGTGAAAGAGCGGCAGGAGTGGCCAGGCGGGACTTCCTTCGACGCCGTCTACGAGTACGACGCCGAGGGGAACGTGACGACGACGACGCTGCCGACGGGGGCTTTCGTGAACTACATACTCGGAGGCGGTGGCAGCCCGTCCAACACTGGCAAGGTGACCGCCATCGAGTTCGCCGGCTCGACGATCCTCGACGGAGTCACCTACGAGCCCTTCGGCGGCGTCAAGCAATACCAGCTCGCGGCGAACTGCACGCCGACCCAGAGCCCCATCGTCGTCACGTTCAGCCGCGACAGCGGCTACTTCTTGACGGGGGTCAGCACCAACTGCACCGGCCTCTTCTCGGACGGGTACGCGGTGGACACCCCGAAGCGGGTCAAGGACCTCACCGCGACGACCCAGACGAGCTGTACCTCCAACGCGAACTGTGTGCACGGCGACTACTGCGTCAGCGGCACCTGCCGCCGCGCCCTGCACTCGACGCGCTACCTCTACGACCTCGCGGGCCGGCTGACCTGCGACCAGACGAACGGCAACACGAGCTGCCCGTCGCAGAACGCGGGCACGCGGGCACGGATCGGCTACTCCGGCGGGGGGATGGCCTCGCTCGAGTACCGGAACGCGTTCACGCCCGGAGAGATCCTCACGCTCTCCTACAACTCGGGCACGAACATGCTCTACCGGGCGCGGAGAGCCAGCGGCGCCACGATCCGCGTGGACTCCAACAGTCGCGGCTACCGGACGGTCGATCAGGAGGCACTGAGCCCGAACGTCGGGCAGCGCGGCTACTACTACTATCCCTCGGGGCGCCTCAAGTCGGTCCAGGGTACGATGCCGGTGCAGACCTACTCGGGCGGCACCTGGCAGAAGAGCTATGTGCCCTACACCGCCACGTCGCTCTACGACCACCTTGGCCGACGCATCATGAAGCAGGTGGTCAAGAACAACGACCCAGGGCAGACCGACACCTGGTACTACTTCTACGACCTGCAGAGCCAGCTCGTAGCCGAGATCCTGAGCCCGAGCCAGGGCGACCCCGAGGTCTACGAGTACGTCTACCTGAACCGCATCCCGGTCTTTCAGCGCATCAGCACCTCCGGCGGCGTCCTGGAGACGCACCTGCTGCCGAGCCACCTCGGTCAGCCGGTCACCGGCATCACGGACAATGGGCAGGTAGTCTTCCGCTCGGACGTCGATGCGTTCGGGTGGACGTACACCTCGGGCGGTGCCGAGGTCGACCAATGGATCCACCGAAACTTCGGCCTCGACGCGACGGTGTATCAGCCGCTCCGGCTGCCGGGCCAGTACGAGGACACCGAGACGATGGTCGCGACGTTCGATCCGGCCACGTACGGCGACCCGTCGGTGCAGAGCCAGCTCGTCGTCTACCGGCCGCCGCTGCACTACAACTGGCACCGGCACTACGACCCGATGATCGGGCAGTACACGCAGCCGGACCCGCTCGGAGCGCGACGTGACCAGATTGCAGCACGTGGGGTAGCAGTCCACGCAGGTGACAGCTTCGGGGGGTCACGCTACGCATACGGCGCTGTCGACCCAGTCAACAATCTTGATATCGTAGGTCTCAGCCCGGGTGATCTCTTCAACTCGTTGACAGATGCTGCTGTCGACGCCATGGGACTTGTGTGGGGGCTTACGGGCCTGTCCGACGCCTCTGGCTATCCTCTGGAGTATTCAGGCTGGATTCGCCAAGTGGGTGACAAGTTCACCTACGACTTCCCCACACCCGAGCAGTATCCAGGGTCCGGAACAAACCCAACAAAGCCGGACGGCGGCTGTGCCGTGTTTCACTCTCACCACTCAAATCGCAACCGCAATCCGAACTACTTTGCTGACCAGATCACGCCTTCCGACGAACAATTCGCATCGGATCCTTCGAAGGCCGCGCCAGTCTACCTGATTGACCCTTGGGGCAACATGAGTGTCTATCGGGACCCACTAATACCGGCGCCTCCTGGTGCATCAATGCCAAGCGGGCACTCTCTACTCTACGTTAGCCCGCGCATGACGTTGTACATTCCATACAAACCGTTTCCATTTCAAAACCTTCTTTGGGACGGCAATGGGCCATAGGCACTCTGATAGAGGTTTACAATGACCGGAGGAAGATTCGTGCCACCTGCGAGTGCCGTCTTGGCAGCAGTTGCTTTGGGCGGCTGCGCAGTGTGCGCTTACCCGCTGGGACGGCCTCTAGGTGAAACGGTCCCACATCTGGAAGGAACCTATTCGGTCACCTTCCGTGATTGGGAAGGACGCTCAACCAGTGGTCGTCTCTGGCTGCGCCAGACGAGCCCAACAGACCGCTCCCGCAGGGGCGTGATCGCGGTTCCGCCGGTAGCCCCGCTCATCAGGACGCCCTACTACGGCGCAGCAGAGATCGACTTCACGCACGTCGGCATTCCCCGATGCGTGGAATCATGCGGGTCTTCGCCGAGGTCCGACGACCCCGTCTACCCTGGCGTTCTAGTTCGCGCCAGGCCCGTAAACGGCATCGAGATCAGGGCAAGCATAGGCGGCTCGAACAATCGCCGGGACGGACAGCTGACGCTCGGCGGACACCCAGGGGTGCTGCTTGAGATCGAGTTTGCCGGCCCTCAGGGCTTTTCGGGGCAATGGGGTGTCGCCTCCAGCGCGGGCCTCGGCTACTTCTGGGCGCGACGCACAGGCTCGGCACCAACCCCGCGATGACGCCGCCGAGGCTTCAGCCTGCCAACGGCCAGGGTCCAGCAGGTCTTCTCAGGATGTTCATCTCTCGGCCCCCGGCTACCGCCGTAGCTTGCGCAGATCCCCGACCCGCAGCGTGACCTTCTGCGCGTCGAAGTACTCGGCGAGCGGGATGGTGAACTTGCGGCTCTGGCCGACGAGCTCCTTCCACTGCGTGGGGCTGAGCTGCCCCTCCTTCTCGAGGAAGGCGACCAGCCGCCCGCGGAGCTCGTCCACGGCCGCGCGCGCGAAGTAGAGGTCGGAGACCTTCACCAGCTCGCCGCCGTCGATGAGGAGCTTCAGCGCGGCGGAGACCTGGCCCGGCTCGGCGCGGAGCTCGGCGGCGGGCAGCGCGGCTTCCGACTCGACTCGTCCATGTGGGCGCCGGCGTCTACCGCGCCGACGCGGCAACGGAGGGTCGGCGGGAGGTCGCCAAGCTCGTCGGCGATCCCTTCGAGCTCAGCGTGGATCGCTCGCCACCGGCGGCGCGAGCTGTCGCCACTGCGGCGCGGCCTGCGTCGCCGCCGGGTGGCCGCCGCAGAGCAGAACATGCAGCTCGTGCGCCAGCAGCTCCCGCTTTGCCGATCCGACGCAGCCTGGCCAATGACGGAACTTGCCCTGCGAGAGGCGCTTCGTGCACAGCCAGAAGCCCTGGCCGTCGTAGGCCAGGATCCTGATCGCCGTCCCCCGGCGACTGCGGAACACGAACACCGCCCCCGGGAAGGGGTCCGAGGACAGCGCGTCGCGGCAGATCCGAGTTCCGGAAATCCCGCCTCGCGAGGGCGCAACTCGCTCGGCCCCCGTCACGTCGGTGCCACCCACGCCCTCGCTCTCGCGATGACATACGTCTTCCCGCCCACCACGCCCGCCCGGCGCCCGATGCGCTCCCAGTAGCGCTTGACCCCGCACTCCGACAGCCCGAGCTCCGCGGCCACCACCTTGTTCGACTTCCCGGCGGCACCCGCCTCGAGCACCTTCGTCTGCATCGGCGTCAGACCCCACGCGGCCGCCGCCTCGAGCACCGGATCGGACGGGCGCGTCGTCATTGCCGAGATGGCGAGCCGGATGGCCTCGAGGGTCACCGGCTTCTTGAGCACCAGGTAGCCCCTCACCTGCAGGCTGAGGTGCCGGGCGCTGTCCTCGGACCCCGTCACGACGCAGATCCTCGCGCGCGGGTGTCGCCGGTGGAGGTCGGGGATGAGCTTCTCCCCGTCGCCGTCGGGCAGCTTCAGGTCGAGCAGCACCGCATCGATCGGCGGCCCGGCCGCGTCCTCGAGCAGCGCGCGGGCGCGCCTGCGGTCGTGCGCGAGCACGACGTCGTACTCCACCAGCACCCGCGTCCACGTGCGCGCGAGCGGTAGATCATCCTCGACGACCAGGACGGTGGACATGGCCCCTCCAGCGTCCCCGGTTCCCCCGGAGGGCTCGAGGATACGCCGGGGGGCTGGTGATCCTCAATGGAGGTCGGCGAAGGGCCCGGAGCGGTCCAGCGCGGCTGCCGCCAGCGCTCTAGCGCGGCGTCCGGATCGAGTAGGCCTTGATCTTGTGGACCAGCGTGCGCAGCGGCATCTTCAGCCGCCGCGCGGCCTCGGTCTGGTTCCCGCCGGCGGCGCGGAGCGCGTCGACGATGAGCCGCGTCTCGAACTCGCGCACGCGATCCTTGAAGTCGAGCTCGGACTCGACCCCCGACTCGGCCCCCGGGGTCTGCGTCTGCTCGTCCGGCGCGAGGAGCGAGATCTCCCGCGTGCTGGTGTCGGCGCGTGCGCCCGTCGTGGGCACCAGCGGGTCCGCCACCGGACGCAGGCGCTCGGAGAGGTCGAGCTCGTTGATGGTGTCCCCCGTCGAGACCACCACCGCCCGCTCGATCACGTTGCGCAGCTCCCGCACGTTGCCGGGCCACGGATAGCGGACCAGCAGCTCCATCGCGCGCGGCGCGATGCTGTGGATCAGCCGGTTCGACTCGCCGCACGCCTGGCGCAGGAAGTAGCCCGCCAGCGGCACGATGTCCTCGGGCCGCTCGGCGAGGGACGGGATGCGGAGGGTCATCGTGTTCAGGCGATAGAGGAGGTCCCAGCGGAAGCTCCCCTTCTTGCACATCGCCTCGAGGTCGCTGTTGGTCGCCGCCAGGATGCGGACGTCGACGGTGAGCTCGCGGCTCGAGCCGACCCGGCAGATCTGCTTCGACTCCAGCACGCGGAGCAGCGCGGCCTGGGCCGCTGGCGAGAGCTCGCCGATCTCGTCGAGGAGCACGGTCCCGCCGTCGGCCTCCTCGAAGACGCCCTTCACCTGCCGGTCCGCGCCAGTGAAGGCGCCGCGCTCGTGCCCGAAGAGCGCGCTCTCCATCAGCTGGGTGGGGATGGCGCCGCAGTTCATGCAGCGGAGCGGGCTCGCGCGGCGATCGCTGCGCTCGTGGATCGCGCGGGCGACCACCTCCTTGCCGACGCCGGTCGCGCCCTGGATCAGGACCGGGATGTTCGAGCGCGCGAGCCGCTCGACGGTGTCGAAGATCTGCTTCATCGCCGGGCTGTGCACCACCGGGCCGGAGTGGTCGGGGGCGCTCTGGGTCTCGGGCGGCGCCTGCTGGCAGTGGACCGGCTGCTCCTCGGTCGCCCGCCGCGCCGAGACGCGGCTCACCTCGATCAGCTCCTCCACCGAGACCGCCGCCTGGGGGAAGAGCGCGATGCCGCAGAGGAGCGCCGCGCCGCTCGGCTTGCGCTGCCGCGCGATCCGCTGGGCCAGCTCCACCGCCTCGGGCGCCTGGGCGCCGGGCATGCAGACGAGGAGCGCGCTCGGCCCGTAGATCCCCACCCGATCCACCGGCCGGAGCAGGCCACGCACGCGCGGATACCAGTGCCCGACGTGCTCGCCCACCGTGCCGCCCGACTGGACCATCAGCAGCGCGAGGGTGCGGCCGAAGAACTTGGCCTGGTTCACCTCGTACTCGAGGTGCATGAGGAAGCGCTCGTGGCTGTCGAGCCCGAGGAGCTGCGAGTCGGTGGGGGCCATCACATGGAGCGTGACGGTGACCGCGCCGAGGGTGATGCGGTCCTCGGGGCCGACCTTCACCCGCTTGACTCGCTTGCCGTTGACCACCGTGCCGTTGGTCGAGTCGAGGTCCTCGAGCAGGACGCGGTCGCCCTGCAGCTCGAAGCGCGCGTGCTGGCGCGAGAGCGACATGTCGGCGATGGCGACGTTCGCCGGGTGCACGCGGCCGATCACGATCGGGTGATCAGCCTGCATCTGGACGATCTCGGCGCCCTCGCGGCTGTAGATGAGGAGCGATACTCGCCGCGCGGGCTCGACGATCGCGTCGACCTTCCGCAGGGTAGAGTCGTCGGCCATGGGTCGACGAACTCTAGCACGATCTGGGCAGCGCTGCCCACGGGCTAGCTCACGCTCTCATGATTGATCGTGAAGGACGATGCCTGGAGGACGCCTACTGGAGGTCGACCCCGTACCCCGTGGCCCCGAAGCTCTTGACCGGCTCGTAGGAGAGCCCGAGCGCGTCCACGTCGAGCTGCTGCTGGAAGTAGCCCGGCTTGGTCTCGTCCTGCCAGCGGAAGGACTCGAAGACCTTGTAGACGATCGTCGCCTTGCGGTCCTTCGCCGACGGGCCGATGGTGATCGGCGTCGGGAAGGCGAAGACCAGCCAGGTCTGGCCGTTCATCTGCACCACCGTGCCGCCGCCCGTGGTGGGCAGGAGCGGCAGCACCGCGGGCAGCGTGTAGGTCATGAAGCTGAAGGTGGTCTCGCCCTGCTTCCAGGCCTTGCCCTCGATGGTGGTGTCGCTCAGCGCCGAGACGACGCTGATGTCACCGGGCACCGTCATCGCGCCCACGTGCACCTGCGCCGCGACCTTGAAGCGGCTCATGGTGAGCAGGATGCGGCCGTGGCTGTAGCTCCCCGCCGGCAGGTCGGCGAAGCGCGCCTGCCCGCCGAGGGTGAGCCCGAGGAGGTCGACCTCCACCGGCTGGCTGCCGTGATCGAAGACCACCACCGGCGCGGGGTCCGCCGGCGAGCGCAGCAGGTCGAAGCGGCCGAGCCCCATCGCGTACTCCTTCGGCGTCTGGCCCGCGAGGCCGTCGCTGAAGGTGGAAGGCGTCGTGTCGCCCTGGATATAGATCGAGAGCGTCGCCGGCGCGCCGCCCTCGCCCGCCTCGCCCCGCGCGTCGCGGCCCGCGTCGGCCCGCGCCTCGGCGCCGCCCTCGAGCCTCACGCCGCCCTCGCGGCCGCTCGCGTCGGCGACGGTGTGGTGATCGATCGTCTCGTTGCAGCCGACGAGCCCGAGGAGCAAGGCGAGCGCGGCGAGGGTGCGCGTGGTCATCACGAGTCCTCCTTCTTCTGCTGGTCGCGGGAGCTCCGCGTGACTCACTCCGGACAGCCGAGCGCGCGGCGCGCGGCCTCGATCTCCACCCCGTAGCGGCGCGCGCCGAAGCTCTTCAGGTGCCCCCGCCAGTGACGGCAGGCGGCCGCCGTCTGCTTCAGGTGCTGGCCGAGGAGCGTGCCCAGCTCGAAGCTCATCCGCTCGCGCGTGCTCCGCTCGGCGATGCGCGGCAGCGCCTCGCGCAGGCGCCGGGCCGCCTCCTCGTGGCGCGCCTGGCTGCGCAGCCGCTCGACCGCGTCGAGGAGCGACTCCAGCTCGGCGGGCGGGAGCGGCGGCTTCGAGGCCGCCGGCCTGAGGACCGCGGGCCGCGTGGCGAGGGGCCGCGAGGGGCCCGTGGCCGCCGGCAGCGTCGCGGCGGGGGGCGGCAGCGGCCAGCGGAGCTCCTCGCCCGGTCGCAGCCGCACCTCGCGCCCGTCGACGGCGACGAAGCGGATCGCGCCGCGCTGCAGGCGGACGCTGCCTCCCTCGGCGCGCTGGGAGAGGACGAAGACCGTGCCCAGCACCTCGATCACGCCGTGAGAGACCTGCACCCGGAGCGGCGCTTGCCCCCGCGGGCGCGGGCGCACCGAGACCGTGACCTCACCGAGGAGCAGGCGCAGCGCGCCCCCCTCTCGCGCCAGCCGCGCCTCGCGAGCGAGGTCGAGGCGCACGCCGAGCTCCTCGGCGCCGAGCGCGCAGGCCCCGCTCCGGCACTCCACCCCGCCGCCGCCGAGGCTCGCCTCGCCGGCGAGGAGCGCGAAGCCGCCGAGCTCGACGGGCCCGCGCGGCGAGGGCGGCTGCCGGCGGGACCAGAGCCAGCCGAGCGCGAGCGCGAGGGCCAGCGCGGCGACCGGCGCGGCGAGCCAGAGCCAGCGGCGGCGCGGCGCGGGCCCCAGCGCGAGCGCCCGCAGGCGGGCGTCGGCCTCCGGCGAGAGGCGCTCGGCGCGGAGCCCCTCGTCGGCCTCGCGGAGCTGCGCGAGGAAGTCGCCCTTCCCCGCCGGTCGCTGCTCACGATCAGGCACGCGGCGCCTCCCAGCCCTGCTCCTCGAGCCGCGCGTGCGCGCGGTGCAGGAGCTTCGAGACGTAGCCCTCGGAGAGCCCGAGGTCGGCGGCGATCTGCTGCTGCTCGAGGCCGTCGAGGTGCTTCATGCAGAAGACGACCCGCTCCTTGGCGGGCATCCGCTCGAGCTCGGCCAGCGCCGCCGCGATCTCCTGGCGAGCGGCGACCCGGCGCTCCGGCGTCTCGCCGCTGGTGGGCGCGGCCGCGCCGAGGAGCGCGCGCTGCACCTTGCGCCAGACCGAGCCCTCGCGCTTGAGCCGCGTCAGGCAGGTGTTGACGGTGACGCGGTAGATCCAGCCGCCCAGGTCGTCCTGCCCCGAGAGCGCGGGGAGCCGCTCGATCAGCTTGACGAAGACGTCCTGGGTGGCGTCCTCGGCCCAGGCCCGGTTGCCGCAGCCGAGCCGCAGGCAGAGGTGGAAGACGCGCTCGCGGTGCTGCTGGTAGAGCAGCGCCGGGCTCGGGGCGGCCTCCGTGGCCGGGAGCTCGAAGCCGGTGAGCGCGATGTGACCCTCCAGCTGCACGCTAGCACCACTGGCGGGGCCCGAAAAACTTTCCTCCCTGGCGTGCGGTCTTGTTTCGCGCGGGATCTCGCGGCCTTCCGGTCAGAGCGGGAGGCTGAGCGCCAGGCTGAGCCCGAGCTCGAGCCAGAAGCTCGAGCGCTCCCACACCACCCGGCCGTCGATCCGGTGCGTCCGCCCGCTGTCGGCGAGGCCGGGCGCGACCCAGAGCCGCACCCCGAGCGGCCCCGCGACCTGCCAGCCGAGCTCGAGGGGCGCGGTGGCGAGGAAGCCCGGCCGGCTGCCCGAGTCGGGGGAGGCGCCGCCCAGACGGTAGAGGTGGTGGAGGAAGCCGACGAGGAGCCCGCTCTCGAGGAAGAGCGCGGGCGAGAAGCGGTGCCGGTAGGAGGCGCCGAGCTGGACCGCCCACTCGTAGACCTGCAGGTCGCCGCTGCTCGAGGGGGCGAAGGCCAGCGCGCCGCGGAGGGCGAGCGGGCCGCGGCCGAGGCGGCCGGTGCCGCGGAAGAGCGCGTCGGCGGTCGCCACCCGGAGCAGCGCCATGGCGCCCAGGCCGAGGTCGAGGAGCCAGCGCTCGCGCGGTCGGGGCGGGGGAGGCAGCGGCCGCGGCCGCGAGGCGAGGCGCGGCCCCGGCGAGCTCGCGGGTCGGCTCGCGGCGCGAGGGCGGCTGGCCGGAGCGGGCGCCTCGACCTGCCGGGCTGCCTCGACCGCCTTGTGCACGACCTCGAGGTGGTACGCCTCGAGATCGCCCTCGCCGCGCGGCACCAGCCGCGAGACGCGACCACGCGGGCCGATCGCCTCGAGCCGCAGGTGCTCCTCCTCGGGGCGCAGGAGGAGGCGCACCGAGGGATCGCGCTCGGCCGCGACCACGGCGAAGCCGGCCTCTGCGAGTCGGAGCGCGAGCTTGCGCTGGAGCGCGAGGAGGCCGAGGCGCCGGAACGGCTCGTCCGCCACGTCCCGGAGGTCCACGGCGACGGTGGTGAGCGGCGCGGCCGGCCGAGGCGCGGCGCGGGCGGGCGCGAGGGGCGCGAGCAGCGTGAGGAGCGCGAGGAGCACGCGGACGTGGCGCAGCGAGCAACGCATGGGCACGACGATGGTAGCTGGCTCGCCGCTCCGTCGGCAATGCTCCGGTGCGCCTGTGCTATCGTTGAGGGGTGCAGCTCTCCTGGCGCCTGCTCGTGCTCCTCTGCCTCTGGCTGCTCGGCGGCTGCCACGGCCTCCTCGGCTTCAGCCCGACCGCTGACCTCGGAGACCAGGCCCACGACGGACCGTGCGATCGACCTGCCGACCAGCCGGGCGCCCCCGAGCGCGCCGACGACGGCCGCGTCGTGGTGGACACGCCGCCTCGCAGCGAGCGGCCACTCGACCTCTCTCCGGAGCTCGACGCCTTCCCCCTCGACGCCTTGCCCCTCGACCCCAAGGCCGCCTGCGGCCGGCCGAGCGTGCTCGTCGACGCGCTCGACGACGGCACGCCCGCGGCGGGCTGGGTGGTGGAGGCGCCGGCGGGGACCAGCGCCGTCGAGGGCGCGGGCGGCCTGATCCTCACGCCCGACCCGAACAAGGCGAGCACCGTCGCCTACCGCTCTCGCCACGCGGTGAACCTCGCCGGCGACCGGATCCGCGTCCAGGTGACCCAGATGCCGCCGACGACGAGCGGCGCCGGCGGCACCCTCGGCGCCGAGCAGGGCAGCAAGTACCTGCGGCTGGTGCAGCAGAACGGCCAGCTCATCGCGATCGCGAACCCCGGGGGGATCCTCAAGAGCGTCACCTATGATCCGGTGAAGCACCGCTGGTGGCAGCTCCGGAGCGAGGGCGGCAAGGTCTTCTTCGAGACCTCGCCCGAGGGGAAGGGCTGGAGCAGCCTCGCAGACACCCCGGCGCCGGCCTTCGCCAGCTGGGCCACCATGATACTCGCGGCGACCAGCAACACGGGCGGCACTACCGGCAAGGTGGGCTTCGCGAGCTTCAACGCCGGCCGGCCGCCGGCCGACTGGTGCAAGGCGGACACCTTCCAGGACCTGTTCAATGGCACCGCGCCCGGCCTCGCCTGGAGCACCGCGCAGAGCGGCGCCTGCACCGTCGGCGAGGGCGGAGGCAGCGCCAGCTTCTCGATGAGCGGGGCGGGCACCTCGCTCTGCAGCTACGAGACCCGCGCCGGCTTCGATCTGATCGGGAGCTGGGCGCGGATCTACGTGCCGGTGATCTCCCTCTTCTATCCGCCGGTCGAGGTCTTCCTCCTCGCCGAGGACGCGGCGGGCAGCGGCGTCGAGCTCGCCTTCGTCGGCAAGGGGAGCGGGGTGTTCCGCTCGAGGACCTGGTCGAAGGGGAGCGCTAGCAACCCCGTCGAGGTGGCCTACCAGCCCACGCATGAGTGGTGGCGCGCCCGCGAGAGCGCCGGCACCCTGCTCCTCGAGACGGCGCCGGCCTCGTCCGGATCGTGGACCATCCGCCACAGCCTGACCGCCGCGAGCCTCGGCCTCGACGCCAGGGCGGTCCACGTCAGCTTTGGCGTACGGACCACGGCCTCGATGGGAGGCGCTGTTCCGATCGGGGTGCCCCAGTACAACTAGTGCAGGCCGTGGTCGTGCTCCCACGCAAGCTTTGCTCGGCTGCCGGCGCGCAAGCCTTGCTCGAGCGGGGAGCGCCACTCCCGCCGCGCTCCCCAACCGGCCGGGATCGTGAGCCAGCGCAGCGCCAGCGCCGGAGCGGGTGGTGGTATGTGCGTTGCACTGCCTCCCAGCAACGATCACGGAGGCAGTCGATGGCTCGAACCCGCGCAACCGTCCTCGCCCTCCTCGCGGTGACCTTCCTCGCCGGCTGTCCGGGCGAGTACAAGTCGCATGGCGGGCCGACGCTGGTCGGGTTCGAGTTCGGCTCCGAGTTCTTCGGCGCAGGCGACACGAGCTCGGGCGGCTCGGTCTGCGTGGTCCCGGACTACCTCTGCGCCGGCGGCAAGATCTGCTACCAGGGCGTCTGCGCCGAGGCCAAGTGCCTCACCTCGCCGCTCTGCCCGGCGGGCAGCACGCAGTGCCGTCCTGTCTGCGTGCCGACCATCGACCTCTGCGCCGGGGTCAAGTGCGCGACGGGTGCCACCTGCGTCTCCGGCCACTGCGTCAAGGGCTGCTTCCCGGCCTCGCCGTGCGCCGGGATCAAGTGCCCGGAGGGGCAGTTCTGTCAGGCCGGCAAGTGCCAGGCGATCACGCCCTGCGACGCGAGCTGCGCCCCGAACCACACCTGCTCGCTGGTCGGCTGCGAGCCCGACGCGTGTGAGGGTGTGGCCTGTGGGCTCGGCAAGAGCTGCGTCGCCGGCGTCTGTATCGACAACCCCTGCGCTGGCATGACCTGCCAGGAGGGCATGCTCTGCGTGGGCGGCCGCTGCACGGACTCCTGCGAGTACTTCAACGGCCCCAAGCCGACGCCGACGCCGCCGCCCTGCACGCCGAGCTGCAGCGCCAAGGTCTGCGGTGCCTCCGACGGCTGCGGCGGCATCTGCAAGGCCGGCACGTGTCCGACGGGCATGACCTGCAAGTCGGGCAAGTGCGAGTGCGTGCCCGACTGCACCCAGAAGGGCTGCGGCGTCGCCGACGGCTGCGGCAGCATCTGCAAGGGCTGCCCGGCGAGCCAGCTCTGCGCGAACAACGGCTCCGCCTGGCTCTGCTGCATGCCGGACTGCACCGGCAAGGTCTGCGGCGGCCCCGATGGGTGCGGCGGCGTCTGCCAGAGCGGCACCTGCGCGAACGCGAACGAGCTCTGCAAGGGCGGCAAGTGCGAGTGCGTTCCCGACTGCACGCAGAAGGGCTGCGGGGCGGCGAACGGCTGCGGCGGCATCTGCAAGGACTGCGGGGCGAGCCAGATCTGCGCGCAGAGCGGCTCCGCCTGGCTCTGCTGCCAGCCCGACTGCGCCGGCAAGCTCTGCGGCGCGCCCGACGGCTGCGGCGGCAGCTGCAAGACCGGCGGCTGCGGTCAGGCGAACGAGCTCTGCCAGTCGGGCAAGTGCGTCTGCCAGGCGAGCTGCAGCGGCAAGGGCTGCGGCATGTCCGACGGCTGCGGCGGCGTCTGCAAGGGCTGCGCGGCGGGCCAGCTCTGCCTCGGCAGCGGCGCCTCCTGGAGCTGCTGCACGCCGACCTGCAGCGGCAAGGCCTGCGGCGCCTCCGATGGCTGCGGCGGCACCTGCATGACCGGGAGCTGCGCGGCGAACCAGACCTGTCAGGCGGGCAAGTGCGTGGCGAACCCGCTGCCCAAGTGCGGCTGCGGGCAGGTCCAGGTCGGCTACTCCTGCCAGCCCCTCTGCGGCAGCGACACCACTCTCTGCGGGTGCTCGAACTGCTGCAAGTCGGGCTACACCTGCGACTGGGCCACCTCGACCTGCAAGCCTGGCGTGGGCTGAGCCGCGCACCCGCTGGCCGCTGGACTATACTCGGGGCCGCGAGGAGCCCCGTGATCCAGACCATCATCGAGCAGCTCGAGCGCATCCGGCCGACCGCGATCGCCGAGCTGAAGGAGGGCCTGGCTGCCGTCGAGGGCCGCGCCGTGCCGCTCGCTCCCTTCGCCTCGCCGGTGAGCGGCGTGCCGGCGATCGCGATGGTCCTCGTCCTCGAGCTGGAGCTCGGCGACGACACCCACCGCCGCTACGAGCTCAGTGAGGCCAGCGAGTTCGCGGTCGAGGACGCGAGCGGTCGCGTCCACGTCAGCCCCGGCAGCGCCCACCTCCTCCTCGACGTGCAGTACCGGCAGGGGAACGGCGAGGCGGGGAGCCTGGCCGCCGACGTGCTCCGCTACGCCCGCAGCCGGGTGGAGCTGCCCGCCATGGCGTTTCGCTCGTTCTCCTGGCGCGAGGCGTTCCTCGAGCCAGGCGAGCAGGTCCTCGTCTGCGGCGAGCTCCGCCGCGTGATCGACCCTGGCGGCGCCAGCTCGCCCTACCGCCAGAACGCGCTCCGCCCCACCTTCGTCGCCGCCGCCGGGCGGCCGCTCGTGATCGCCGACCGCCGCCGCGCGGACCTCCTCCCCTCGCTGCGCCTGATCCCGCGCCGCGGTACACCAGGGCCCGTCGACGCCGAGCGGTAGCGTCGAGCTCGAGGGGCCGCGCGCCACAGGCGCGGCTCTCCCGCGCACCCGACGGGTGCTCGTCTGCGGGTCAGCCCGCCGACGGCACCTGGCCAGGTCGGCGCGCCGCGACGTAGGGATGCGCGAGGTACTCGTGCACGTAGCGCAGGATGGCCGCCCCCTCGCCTACCGCCGAGGCGACCCTCTTGACGGAGCCGGCTCGGACGTCTCCGCCGGCGAACACGCCAGGCAGCCCGGTCTCGAAGGGAAAGGGATCTCGCTCGAGCGGCCAGCCGACGCGGCCCAGATCGGTGCCGGTCACGATGAAGCCGTGCTCGTCGCGCCGCAGGCTGCCCTGCAGCCAATCGGTGTGGGGCCGGGCGCCGATCAGGATGAAGACCGTCTCGGCCGGCACGCGCTCCGTCGCGCCGCTGACAACGTCGCGCAGGACGAGGTGCTCGAGGGAGCGCTCGCCGCCGCCGCCCACCAGCTCGGTGCGCAACCGCACCTCGACGTTGGGCAGGTGCTTGATCTGCTGCGTCAGGTAGTCTGACATCCCCTGCTCGAGGGACTCACCGCGCACCACCAGCGTTACCCGCTCCGCGTTCTTGGCCAGGTAGACCACCGCTTGCCCGGCCGAGTTGCCACCTCCGACCACGAACGCCGAGTGCCCTTTGATCACCCGGCTGTCCCTGCCGATGGCCGTGTAGAAGACGCCGGCTCCCACCAGCCGCTCGAGCTGGGGCAGGTCGAGGCGCCGGTAGGCGGCGCCGACCGCGACCAGCACGGCGCGGGCGCTGATCTCGGTCGACCTCCCTCCGTCGTGCAGCGTCAGCACGCGCTGGTCCCCCTCGGCCCGCAGGCGCAGCGCCTCTCGGGCGAGCAGATACTTCGCACCGAACAGCCAGGCCTGCTGGTAGGCGCGGCTCGCGAGCTCGGCGCCGCTGATGCCGCGCGGGAAGCCGAGATAGTTGCGGATCAGCGAGCTGGTCCCGGCCTGGCCACCCACGACCTCGCGCTCGATGACGACCGTGCGCAGGCCCTCGGAGGCCGCGTAGACCGCGGCGGCCAGCCCGGCGGGTCCCGCTCCGACGATGGCCAGATCGCAGGTCTCGCCGGCCTCGTCGGTCGTGCCCAGCGCCTCGGCGATCTCGACGTCGCTCGGGTCGACCAGCACGTGGCCGTGGTAGAGGATCAGGACCGGCAGCCGGCAGCGTTCGGTGCCGGTCTCCTCGAGGAGACGCCGTCCGTCCGGCGAGTCGACCGGGTAGAAGCCGTGGGGGACCCCGCTGCGCTCCAGCCGCTCGCGGATCTGGTGCCCCCGCGGCGACGGATCTTCGGCGATCACCCGCACGAGCTCCAGCTGCGGGCCGTGAGCGCGGGTCCAGTCGGCGAGGAACTCGCCGACCATCGGGTAGAGGTGGACCTCGGGCGGTGACCAGGGCTTGAGCAGGTAGTTCTCGAGGTGCCCGAAGGCGCAGCCCTGCAGGATGGTCTCGGCGGCGGTGCGGTCCGCCCAGGCGACCAGCAGCGCCCGCTGCGCGGTCGGGTCGATCAGGTGCGCCCGGTCCAGCACCTCCATGCCGGTCAGGCCGGGCATCCACTGGTCGGCGATCACCAGGGCGGTGCGCTGGCCGCGCTCCCTGGCCCGCGCCAGCCCGGCCAGCGCCTCCGCCCCGGTGGCGTGCGCCCTGATCTCGAAGTCGGCCCCGAACCTGCGGGTCAGCGCCTCCACCAGCCCGGCCAGGCTGACCGGATCGTCGTCGACGACAGCGATGATCGGCTGGGCGGGGTCGTCTCTCATCTGTCAGCACCGGGCAGCACGATCTAAGCCTGCGGCACCACCCCTCCTCCGTCGATCCGAAAAATTTTCCCTTCATCGCGGAGCGTCCAAAGGACGCGAGCAGGGCAAATTCCCCGGCCGTGCGGCCTGCCGACCGGAGCGACCTGGGGGGCGAGCGCGAGCGAGGAGGCGCTCAGGCGAGCCGCTTGCGGAAGCGCAACGAGGCGAGCCCGAAGATCGACACCCCGAAGGCGACCAGCGCCGCGAGCTGCGGGGCCACGTCGAGGACGCCGGCGCCCTTGAGCAGCGCCGCGCGGAGGAGCTCGACGAAGTAGCGCACCGGGTTGAGCCAGGTGACCGGCTGGATCCAGGCGGGCATGTTCTCGATCGGCGACATGAACCCCGAGAGGAGCATCGCCGGCATGAGGAAGAAGAACGCCGCCAGGATCGCCTGCTGCTGCGTGCGCGCCACGGTGCCGATCAGCACCCCGACCCCGAGCGTGCTGAGGAGGTAGAGCGCGGCGCCGAGGAAGATGGCGAGGAGCGAGCCGCGGACCGGCACCGCGAAGAGGTGCGTGCCGACCGCGATGACCAGCCCGGCGACGAGCAGACCCACCGCCGCGTAGGGGAGCGTCTTGCCGAGGAGGAGGACGGTCGGACGCATGGGCGTGATGAGGAGCTGCTCGATGGTCCCCATCTCCTTCTCGCGCGCGAGACCCATGGCGGTGACGATGGTCGTCACCACCAGCAGCGTCACCGCGGCGACGCCGGGGATCATGTAGAGGGGGCTCTTCAGCCTCGGGTTGTAGTAGATGCGCGGCTCCACCCGCAGCGAGGGGAAGGCGGGCTGGCGCCCCTGCGCGGCGGCCGCCACCGCGAGCCGCTGGCGTCCGAGCGCCATGGCGTAGCGCTGCACCACCTGCTCCACCACCGCGCCGGCGACCTGGCCGCGCACCGAGTCGGTGCCGTCGACCAGCGCCTGCACCTGCGCGGTGCGGCCGGCCTCGAGGTCGCGCTCGAGCCCGCGCGGGAAGACGAGCACGACCGAGGCCCGCCCCTCGGCCAGCGGCCGCGCGGGGTCGTCCGTGGGGCCGAGCGAGCGCAGGGTGCCGTCGGCGAAGAGGCGCGCGGCGAGATCGCGGCTGGTCGTCGTGCGGTCGAGGTCGTGGACCATGGTGGGGATGTGGTCGACCTCCAGGTCCACCGCGTAGCCGAGGACCAGCACCTGCAGGATCGGCGCGCCGATCAGGAGCATGGCCATGCGGCGGTCGCGGAAGGCCTGGCGTAGCTCCTTGCGCATCACGGCCGTCAGCTCTGCGCGCATCAGTCGAGCCTCCGTCGAAACTTGAGCGTGCTCACCGTCACCACCAGGACCGCCAGGGCGCCGAGCCCGACGAGCTGCGGCCAGAGCTGCGCGAGCCCGTAGCCCTGCAGCAGGATGCCGCGCAGGCAGGCGATCAGGTAGCGCGCCGGGACGAGGTGCGAGATCAGCTGCAGCACGGTGGGCATGTTCTCGATGGGGAAGAGGAAGCCGGAGAGGAGCAGCCCGGGGAGCATGGCGCTGATCGCTCCCGCCTGGGTGGCGACGAGCTGGTTGCGGGTGATCATGGAGATGACGAGACCCTGGCCGAGCACGCAGACGAGAAAGAGCACCGCCGCCCCGCTGAGGAGGAGGAAGGAGCCCCGCATGGGCACGTCGAAGAGCCAGGCGCCGGCCACCAGCACCAGCAGGAACTGCACCACTCCGAGCCCCACGTAGGGGAGCACCTTGCCCAGCACCACCGGCAGGCGGGCCACCGGCGTCGCGAAGAGCTGCTCCATCGAGCCCCGCTCCCACTCGCGGGCGACGGCGAGCGCCGAGAGGAGGACGGCGAGGATGCCGACGACGATGGCGGCGAGGCCGGGGACCACGAAGAGCGCCGAGCGGAGGGCGGGGTTGAAGAAGGTGCGCACCCGCGGCTCGAGGGGCATCGTGGTGCTGAGCCCGGCCTGGCGGAGCAGCTCCACCGTCTGCGCCTGACCGATCGCCGCCGCGTAGCCGAGCGCGAGCCTCGCGGTGGTGCCGTCGGAGCCGTCGATGAGCAGCTGGAAGGTCGCGCTGCTGCCGCGGGCGAGCTGCCGCGCGAAGCCCGCGGGGATCACCACGGCGGCCTTGACCTGCCCGCGGCGGAGCAGCACCTCGGCCTCCTCGGCGCGCGTCAGCTGCTCGCTGACCCGGAACGCCTCGGAGGCGGCGAGCGACCGGGTGAGGCGGCGCGAGGCGGGGGTCCGGTCCTGGTCGAGGACCGCGAGGCGGAGCTTCTCCACGTCGAAGCTGATCGCGTAGCCGAAGATGAGGACCAGGATGACCGGCATGACGAGCGCGAGCGCGACCACCTGGCGGTCCCGGGTGATGTGGATCAGCTCCTTCCAGGCGAGCGCGAGGGTGCGGGTGAGGAAGGCGCGCATGCGTCAGCGCTCCACCACGGCGAGGAAGACGTCCTCGAGGGTCGGCTCGGTGCGCTCCACCGAGACGCCGACGACGCCCGCGGCGGCCAGCGCCGCGCCGAGCGCGTCGCCGCTCAGGCGGGCCGGGTCGAGCTGCACGTGCGCGGCGGCGCCGAACGGCTCCGCGCGCAGCACGCCCTCGAGGCCGCGGGCCAGCGCCAGCGCGCGCTGCACCTCGGGCCCCTGCAGCTTGAAGAGGAGCCCGGGGACGTGGGTGCGCTTCAGCTCCGCCGGCCGATCGAGCGCGACCAGCCGCCCATCGACCATCAGGCCGATGCGATGGCAGTACTCCGCCTCGTCCATGTAGTGGGTGGTGACGAAGATGGTGGTGCCCGCCGCCGAGAGCTCGCGGATCAGCCGCCAGAAGGCGCGGCGCGCGGCCGGATCGACCCCGGCGGTGGGCTCGTCGAGGAAGAGGATCGACGGCCGGTGGAGCAGCGCCGAGCCGAGCGCGAGCCGCTGCCGCATGCCGCCCGGCAGCTCGCCGGTGCGCGCCCGGCGCTGCTCCGCGAGCCCGACCAGCGCGAGCACCTCGTCGATGCGCGCGCGGAGCGGAGCGCCGCTCATGCCGTAGGCGCCGCCGAAGAACTCCAGGTTCTCGAAGACCTCGAGGTCCGGGTAGAGAGAGAACTTCTGGGACATGTAGCCGAGCGAGCGCTTCACCCGCTCGGGGTCCTCGGCGACGCTCACGCCGCCGACCCAGGCCTCGCCCGACGAGGGGCGCAGCAGGCCGCAGAGCACGCGGATGGTGGTCGACTTGCCCGCGCCGTTGGCGCCGAGGTAGCCGAAGATCTCTCCGCGCTCCACCTCGAAGCTCACCTCACGGACGGCGACGAACTTGCCGAAGACGCGGGTCAGGCGCTCGGTGCGGATCGCCGGCTCCGGAGCCGCGCCGCGCGGTCGCGCGGAGCTGCCGCGATCAAGAGCCGCGAGGCCGCTCGCCGCCGGGGCGGCGCGGCCGCTGGAGACCGGCTCGCTCACGCCGCGGCCTCCGCGGTGACCGAGAGGAAGAGGTCCTCGAAGTCCGGGAGCGCGTCGGCGACGCTGGCGCCCTGCGCCGCCAGCCGCTCGCGGAGCGCCTCGCCGGCCCCGGGCCGCGCCACCAGGCGCAGCGCCTCGCCCGCCGCCGAGGAGGCGAGCAGACCCGGCTCTCCCTGCAGCGCGCGCTCGAGGGTGTCGCGGTCCTCCGCGCGCACCTCGAGCACCACGCCGCGAAAGCCGGCGAGGAGCTCGGCGGGCGCGCCCTCGAGGGCCAGCCGGCCGCGGTGGATGAGCCCGACGCGGTGGCAGCGCGCGGCCTCGTCCATGTACGGGGTGGAGATGAGGATCGCCATCCCCTCCGCGGCGAGCTCGAAGAGGAGCGCCCAGAGCTCGCGCCGGCTCACCGGGTCGACGCCGTTGGTCGGCTCGTCCATCAGCAGCACCCGCGGGCGCGGCAGGAGCACGCAGGCGAGCGCGAGCTTCTTGTACATGCCGCCCGAGAGGGCGTCGGCGCGGCGGTCCGTGAACGGCGCCAGGCGGGTGATCTGGAGCAGGCGCTCGCGGCGCTCGCGGTGCTCCGCGCGCGAGAGGCAGAACATGTGCGAGAAGAAGGTCAGGTTCTCGTCGACGGTGAGGTCGCCGTAGAGGCTGTACTGCTGCGGCATGTAGCCTAGCGCCTCGCGCAGCTCGGGGGCGTTGCCGAGCGGATCGAGCCCCAGCACGCGCGCCTCGCCCTCGTTCGCGCCGATGATGCCGGCGAGGATGCGGATGGCGGTGGTCTTGCCAGCGCCGTCCGGGCCCACCAGCCCGTAGAGCTCGCCCGCCTCGAGGTGCAGGCTGAGCCCGTCGAGCGCCTGCGTGGCGCCGAAGCGACGCCGCAGGCCCGTGGCGCGGAGCACCTCGGCCCCGCTCACCGCCCGCCTCCGGTCCCGTCGATGGTCACCTCGACCGGCATCCCCGGGCGTAGCTTGCGCTCGGGGTTGTCCAGCTCCACGCGCACGGCGTAGACGAGGCGGTCGCGGTCCTCGCGGGTCTGCACGTTACGCGAGGTGAACTCGGCCTCCGCGGAGACCGACTCGATGCGCCCGTGGAACTGCTGGCCCGGGTAGGTGTCGGCGACGAGCGTGACCGCCTTGCCCGCGGCGGCCGCGCCGAGCTCGCGGTTGGGCAGGTAGAAGGTCGTCTTCACGCGGTCGAGGCGCACCACGGTGAGCACGCGGCTGCCGGGGAGCACCGCCTCGCCTGGCTCGAGGGCGCGGGTCTGCACCACGCCGTCCAGCGGCGAGCGGAGCTGGCACTCGTCGGCGAGGGTGCGCGCGCGCTCGACGTCGGCCTGCGCGGCGGTCACCGAGGCGAGCGCGGCCTCCGCCTGCTTGCTCGTCGCGGTGGCGGAGGCGCGGGCCGCCGCTGCCTGGCCGCGCGCGGCGTGCTGCTGCGAGCGCAGCGCGGAGATCTGCTCGCCGAGCTGGCGCACCTGGGTCGCGACCTGGTCGAGGTCGGAGGCGGTGGCGCCGCCCTCGCCCTGCAGGCGCTCGATGCGCTTGCGCTGGCGGTCGCTCGCCTGGCGCGTCTCGTCGAGGGCCTGCGACTGGGCGCCGGTCGCGGAGACGCTCGCCGCCGCGGCGCGCGCCGAGCCGAGCGCCGCGTCCACCTGGGCGCGGGCCGCTGCCGCCGTGCTCTGCGCTGCCTGCAGCCGCGCCGTCGCCGCCGCGAGGAGCGCGCGGTTCTCGCGGCAGTCGAGCTCGACCAGCACCTGGCCGGCCTTGACCGCGTCGCCCTCGCGGGCGTTCACCGCGAGGATCCGCGAGGCGATGCGGGCGCCGAGGTCCACCTCGACGCCCTCGATGACGCCGCTGCCGCCCGAGGGCCGCAGCATGGCGGCGCGGTTCTCTCGCACCTTGAGCCAGAGCCCGACCGAGAGCCCGGCGGCGAGGACGACGAAGATGACGACGATGCGCTTCATCTCTGCGCTCCTGCTGTCGTGAAGGTCGCGGCAGGTCCGCGCGACCGCCCAGCCTGCGCGGCGCCAGCGGATCGCGGTCGCGGCAGCTCCCCGCCACCGCCCGCTGCGGTGCGGGGCGCCGCTCCGGGTGCTGGTCGCGGCAGCTCCCCACCACCGCCCAGCGTGCGGGGCGCCGCTCCGTGCTCCTCCACCACGCCGTGGACCATCAGCGCCTCGGCGCGGGCGAGCGCCTTGGCGAGGAGCGCCTGCTGCACCGCCACGCGCGCCCGGTCGACCCCGAGCTCCGCGTTGTGCACGTCGAGCTGGGTGCCGGTCCCCGCCGCCACCGCCGCGCGCGCGACCCGCAGGTAGACCTCGTTCTGCTCCAGCGTCTCCCGGGCCGAGGTGAGGTCGGCCTGCGCCGCGCGGATGCGCGCCTCGACGTCGATCAGCCGGCGGCGCAGCGACTGCTCGGTCGCCTGGGCCTGCTGCTCGAGGGCGCGCGCCTGCGCCCGCGCCTCGGCGGCCTGCGCCCCGCGCAGCCCGCCGTCGTAGAGCTCCCAGCTCAGCACGACCCCGCCCTGGACGAGCGGCCCCCACTCGACCTTCAACGCGTGGGGGTACTGGTACTCGGCGCGCGCCGAGAGCCCGAGGGTCGGGATGATGCCGCGCGCGCTGCTCCGCGCGGTCGCCTCGGAGGCCGCCCGGGCGCTGCGCAGCCGCTCCAGGGCCGGCGTCTCGGCGAGCGGCCGCTCCGCCACCGGGCCGGCGAGCGCGTCGAGCTGGCCCTCGAGCTCGGGGAGCTGCTCGGCGCGGATCCCGAGCAGGCTGGCGAGCAGGCGGCGCTGGCGATCGAGCTCGCTCTCCGCCTGGCGGAGCTGCGCGCGCAGCCCGGCGGCGCGCACGCGCGCCTGGGCCAGCGCGAGCTGCGAGCCGGTGCCGACCTCGACCCGGAGCAGCGCTCGCTTCTCCTCGGCGAGCGCCAGCTCGAGCGAGCTCTTCGCGATCTGCCTGAGGTCCCGCGCGAGGAGCCCGGCGAGGAAGGTCGCGCGCACCTGGAAGGCGAGCGAGGCGGCGCTCTCCTTGCCGCGAGCCTGCTCCGAGGCGAGGTTGCTCCGCGCCGCGTCGACGCGCGGTCCGCGCGTGAAGTCCAGCACCCGCAGCGCCGCCCCGGCCCCGACGCTGAAGCGGTGATAGTCGTCGATCTCGCCCACCGGGATCTTGAAGGGCAGCGCGTCGAAGCTGATGGGCAGCTCGTTCTTCGGCCAGTGCGCCGAGTAGCTGACGTCCACCGTGGCCCGCGGCAGGTAGGCGCTGCGGGCCTGGTCGATCTTCGCCCGCGCGGCCGCCTCCGACTCGCGGAGCGCGGCGAGCTCCGGGGCGCGCGCCACCGCGCGGGCGACGGCCTGCTCGACGCTGAGGCCGGGAGCCGCGAGGGCGACCTCGCTGGCGAGGAGCAGGGGGACGAGCAGGAACCAGGCAGGGCGTCTCTTCATCATCGTCTCCGCGTGTGCGGGCGGTGCATCGAGGATGCCAGCGCGGCCCCGGCGGCAGCGTGCGAAGATCACGAGGAAAGCGTTTCACCGGGGAGCGGACGGCCGCAGTATTGTACGGGGGTCCGACAGGGGATGCGAGCCGCCTGTCGGCGCACCGACAGGGGGGTCTGGAGACCGGCGATATATAGAGGAGAGCTCGAGTGAGCAGGTCGGAACAGTTCTCGCAGGACAGCGGGACGATGACCGCGCCCCTGCCCACGCCCGAGGAGATCCGCGATCGCGAGATGGCCTGGATCACGCGGCGCATCACCCAGGCGCGGCTCATCCTGCTGCCGATCGGCGCGCTGTTTCTCACCCTCCTCGTCCTCTACGATCGGGAGCCCTGGAAGCTCGCCCTCCTCGCGGTGGTGGTCGCCGGGCTGGGGACGATCGGCGTCTTCGACCTCCTCCGCCTGCGCCGCGCGCGCGAGCGGCCGAGCCCGGCCTTCTTCGATCCGCTGATCGCTCTGGTGCTGCAGACGGGGCTCATCTTCCTCACCGGCGCCATGGAGAGCCCGCTCCTCGTCATCTACGTGCCGCTGGCGATGATCTCCGGCGTCGCGCTCGGGCGTGGCGGTCGCCGCCTGATCGTGCTCGGGCTGGGCCTCGTCTTCCTCTGGCTGATGGCGGTCTCCGGCCTCCTCGGCTGGGTGCCCCGCACCCTGCCCCGCTTCCTCGACCTGACGCCGGGCTTCCACGACCGCGGCGTCTACGTCCTCACCAAGGCGGGGGTGATGACGGCGGTGATGACGGTCGCCTCGCAGATCGGCGTCGGCGTGAACGGGGTCATCTACCGGATGCTCGCTCGCGAGGTCAGCGCGCGGCGCCAGGCGGTGGACCTCCTCCTCGAGCGCAACCGCGAGCTCGTCCACCTCTCCAGCTCCCTCGCGCACGAGCTGAAGAACCCGCTCGCCTCGATCCAGGGGCTGGTGCAGCTCCTCGAGCGGAGCGGCGCCGATCGCGACGAGCGCGAGCGCGCGCGCCTGCAGGTGCTGCTCCAGGAGACCGGGCGCATGCGCACCACCCTCGACGAGCTCCTCAACTTCTCGCGGCCGCTCGGCGAGCTCACCCTGCGCGAGGTGGACCCGGCCGAGCTCTTCGAGGAGCTGACCGCCCTCCACGAGGGGCAGGCGCGACAGGTGCGCGTGGCGCCGCCGGAGCGGCGGCCCGAGCCGCTCCGCGCCGACCCGCGCAAGCTCGGCCAAGCGCTCACCAACCTGCTGCAGAACGCGCTCGAGGCGACCCCGCCCGGAGGCAGCGTGCGCTGGGTGGCGGAGCGCGAGGGGGCCGAGGCCCTCCTCGGCGTGGAGGATTGCGGCCCCGGCGTCAGCCCCGAGGTCCTGGCGCGCCTCGCGGGCGGCGGCGTGACCACCAAGCCCGACGGGAGCGGCATCGGGCTGCTGGTGGCGCGCGCGATCGCCGAGCAGCACGGCGGCCGACTGCTCCTCGAGACCCCGCCCGGCGGTGGCTGCCGGGCGCTGCTGCGCTTGCCGCTCGCCCCGCCGCGCGCGGCGACCCCGGAGGGAGCGAGCCGATGAGCAGCGAGCGGAGCGTGGAGGCGCGGCCGGCGCGGCCGGTGGTGCTCGTCGTCGACGACGACGCGGGCGTCCGCTTCACCCTGGCCGAGGTCCTCGGCGAGGCCGACGTGGAGGTGCTGCAGGCGGCGAGCGGCGATCAGGCTCTCGAGCTCCTCGCCCGGCAGGAGGTGCACCTCGTCTTCACCGACCTCCGCATGCCGGGGATGGACGGGCTCGAGCTCCTGCGCCGCGTGCGCGCCGACCACCCGGCGGTGCTGGTCGTGATGATCACCGCGCACGGCTCGGAGGCCGCGGCGGTGCAGGCGATGAAGCTCGGCGCCTACGACTACTTCGCCAAGCCGTTCGAGGTCGAGGAGGTCCTCGCCGTGGCGCAGCGCGCGACCGCCGCGGTGCGCCTCGACCTGGAGAACCGCCGGCTCCGCGCCGAGCTCGCGCTGGCGCGCCACATGGTCTTCCGCTCCCCGGCCATGTCGCGGGTCGCCGAGCTGGTCGGGCGCGCCGCGCCGCGCGACGTGACCGTGCTGATCACCGGCGAGAGCGGCACCGGCAAGGAGCTCGTCGCCGAGGCGATCGTCGCGGCCTCGCGGCGGGCCGAGCGGCCCTTCCTGCGCTTCAACTGCGCCGCGCTCCCGGCCGAGCTCGCGGAGGCAGAGCTCTTCGGCCACAGCGTCGGCGCCTTCACCGGCGCCACGCGCGCGCGCCCAGGCCTCTTCCGCCAGGCCGACGGCGGCACGCTCCTCCTCGACGAGGTGGGCGAGCTCGACCCGCCGATCCAGGCCAAGCTCCTCCGCGTCCTGCAGACCGGCGAGGTGAAGCCGCTCGGCGAGGATCGCGTGCTGAAGGTCGACGTGCGCCTGCTCGCCGCCACCCACCGCGACCTGCAGGCGGAGGTGGCGGCGGGGCGGTTTCGCGAGGACCTCTTCTACCGGCTGCACGTGGTCGTGGTGCACCTGCCGCCGCTGCGCGACCGGCGCGAGGACCTCGACCTGCTGATCGACCACTTCCTCTCGCGCTTCGCCGCCCGCTTCGGGCTGCCCACGCCCTCGCTGACGCCGACGGCGCGCGCCGAGCTGCACAGCCTGGAGTACCGCGGCAACGTGCGCGAGCTGCAGAACCTCATCGAGCGGGCGGTGGCGCTCTCCGGCGACGGACCGATCGAGAGCCTCGAGGCTGGCGTCGCCGCGCCCGGCGCGGAGGGGGAGCTCGGGCTCAAGGAGCGGGTCGAGGTCTTCGAGCGCGGGCTCATCCTCGACGAGCTCCGCCGCGCGGGCGGCAATCGCTCCGAGGCGGCGCGCCGGCTCCGGATCGGACGCGTCACGCTGCTCGACAAGCTGAAGAAGTACGGGGTCTAACCCCACAGTTCGCTTCGGTGGATCACGATCCGCGGAGGATATTTCGTCGCGGGCAAGGCGCGCCGACGAAGTCATACTCTCGGTATTTCGAGGAGGCGCAACGAAGCCCACGGCGAAAGAGACCCGCGCAGCGTGTTCTACTGAGGCGAACTGTGGGGTTAGCTCGCTCGTCTCGCCTCTCCCCGGCGCTGAAGCGCGGAGAGGGTGAACCAGTTCATATCGCCCGCGACGGCGCTCCGCTACAGGACTGCAAACAAGATCCCCGCCCGAGGACCGGGCGGGCGAGTGGATGTCACTGGAGGGACCATGTCGACCCGTACCCGCACCCGCACCATCAAGAGAAGCTTGTTCGTGGCCGGCCTCTTCGCGCTCCTGGCCGCCAGCCCCGCCCGCGCCGAGGAGGCGCAGATCAAGAGGAGCATCCAGAACGCCGAGCGGCGAGTCCTCGGCGACCACGCGTTCCTGCCCTCGCAGCTGGTGGTCTGGCCCTTCGTCACCACCCACTTCGGCACCACCACCGGCCTCGGCTATGCCTCGATGAGCTCGGTCGGCCAGGACGAGAACGGCGACGCGGTCCAGGGCTCGATGGCGCTCGGCGACTTCAACCAGACCTTCGACCTCGGCATCGCCTTCACCGACTGGATCGGCATGCAGCTCCGCCTCGGCGGGCGGCTCAACGCGGGCGCCAGCCTGACCAGCGCGCTCAGCGTCGGCGCCATCTTCAGCGGCGAGGTCAAGGGCGGCCTGATCGGCCGCCTGGTCAAGCGCGGCCCGTTCCAGCTCGCGATGAAGCTCGGCGGCGGCTATGTGCGGGGCAAGCAGCTCAACCCGCTCAACATGCTGCAGACCGACGACAGCGGCAACCTGGCGCTGCAGCGCTCGAAGCTCCTCAGCAACGTCGAGTCCTGGCAGCTCGGGCCCTCGCTGATGGCCGCCTACGCGCCGCTCCGCTGGCTCGGCCTGCAGACGAGCTTCACCTTCGAGTACGGCAAGATGACCCTCGGCGAGAGCACCTCCGACAACAAGACCCTGAGCTGGGCCGTCAGCGCCACCCTCGACGGCCGCGGCGTCTTCCTGCCCATCGCGATCCCGATCGCCTACCAGCTGCAGAAGACCCTCGAGGAGGGGGGCGCGCTCGAGCACCGCACCGAGTCCGGCATCTACTACAGCGGCCGCACCAACCTGCTCCTCGGGCTCAGCGCGGCCACCAAGGTGGGCAGCAAGGAGGACGGCGAGTACCTCGGCGAGTTCCGCATGTACTACTACTGGTGACGGGAGGCCGCGGCGTGGCACGGCTGCAGCCCAGGCCGCGCGGCCGCCGCGTCGATGCGCTGCGGGACCGGGGCGCGCTGCCTCGCTTCCGCCGCTTCCCGGCGGGGCGCCGTCGCCTCTGCGCGAGGAGGCGCTCCTCGCGAGCGCCGCGCCACCGTCGCGAGCGCCGCGGGCTGTGGACGGCGACGAGGGCGCCGGGCTATGGTGGAGCGATC
>JAKLHH010000399.1 GCA_022710245.1 Myxococcota bacterium | reverse complement strand
TCCCCTCGGTCAAGCCCCTCACCCTGCCTCGCCGCGGCGGGACTTCCAGGAGGTGGTCTTCGACTACCTCTGCCCGCCGAGCGTCGACCCGGTCAAGCGCAGCACCTGCCGCCAGAGCCTGACGGACGTGGTGCGCGACCGCACGTCGGTCTACAGCCCCTTCCCTGGCAACAGCCTCGACTGCAGCCTGCGCGGCTGCGAGGCCGAGGTCGTCTGCACGACCAAGAACGGCGCGCCGACGCCGGGGACCTGCTCGGTCAAGGCCGCCATCAACGCCGCCCCGCGCACGATGGCCGAGGACTACCTGCTCTTCATGGATGGCCTGGAGCAGCTCCGCGGCGCGCCGGTCCCCGCCGTCGCGGGCGTCATCCCGACGCAGGTCCTCTCTGGTCAGGACAGCTACCGGGTGAACACCGACACGCTCAACTGCCGGCGCGGGGCCGGGACGGGGCAGCCCGTCGAGCTCGTGCTGGGTCGCGGCCAGATGCTCTGGGCGCAGCCCGACAGCGCCGCGGCGCCTCGCGTCGCGACGGACGCGAGCACCGGCAAGCCCTGGCTGCGCGTGGCCCGCGGCTCGGGCAAGGCGTGCTACGTCTCCGCCTCGTTCACCTACCTCACCCCGGCCGCCCGCTCCCTGCCCGCGCCCAGGCTCGACGGCGCCATCGAGGACGCGGTGCTGCGCGCGCAGGACACCTACGAGGTCGTCGCCTCCGCCCTGAACTGCCGCGCCTCGGGCACCACCACCGCCGCCGTCCTCGCGGTCCACGCCTCGGCCGCCGTGCTCACCGCCGCGGCGGACAGCGCGGGCGCGCCGCGCGTCACCACCGACGCGCAGGGCAAGCCGTGGCTGAAGATCGCGCGGACCAGCGGAGCGCCGTGCTACGTCTCGGCCTCGTACACGCTGCTCGCGCCGCTCTACCGCTGAGCCTCCGGACGCAGACGTCCGGAGACAGACGTCCTCTGCTGACCGCTCAATAATAGAAGCGCAGGCCCAGGGTCAGCTCTTGCGCCCGCCGCAGGAAGAGCACGCCGCGGCCGTGCGAGTCGGCGAAGCCGATCCAGGGGACCGCCGTCACCCAGCTCAGGGCGCGCCAGTCGAGCCCGACCTCCACCCGGAGATCCTGCAGCGGGTCATGGTCGGCGCCGGTGTTGAACCCATGCATGGCCGCGACGAAGTCGTTGGCCACGAGCTCGAAGTAGGTCGCTTGCCAGATGTGGAGGCGCTCGGTCAAGCGCACGGCGAGCCCCACCTCGACGGCGAAGCCCGCCCGGAGGGCGCGGACGCTACCCGAGTTGATGGCCGGCGTGAAGAAGCGACCGGCGAGTCCAGCGTGCAGCCTGAGGCGCCCACGGGCGAACGGCTGCTCGTAGGCGAGCCGCAGCTTGACATACTCGAAGGAGCTGAAGTTGAGGACGCTGTTCGACGTGCCCTGCGGGTCCTGAAAGTCCCTGAGGCTGATCCCCGCCGTCGGGTGGTCGCTCTCGTGGTAGAAGCCGAGCTGCGCCCAGAGGGTGCCGCCTGCGGGCAGCCGACGATCGAGGGCGGGGACCGAGGCGAGCACGCTGAACCCGAGGTTCGCACGCCAGCTCTCGTAGGGCACCGGCTCGGAGGAGTCGAGGTTGATCAGCTCGAGCAAGAAGGGGAACGTGATCGCCAGCCGGAGCGCGGGGCCGCGGTACCCGAAGAGCACGAGCTGGCCGCCGACCATCGCCTCCCATCGCCCCCCGGCCCCGCCCAGCGCGAGGTGAGGCTCGTCGGGATCGAGCGTGAAGGGCACGTCCGCGAAGCTGCGGAGCGGGACGAGCGCCAGCACGCGTGGGGCGGGCGCGGCAGGCGGGGGCGGTGCCGCGCTCGCAGGTGCTGCGAAGGCCAGGAGCCAGAGCGGGAGGAGCAGGTCGTGGGCGCGCATTGGCGGCGACCCTAGCAGATCCTCAACACCTCTGACTTGCCCGGCGACGCGCGGCTGAGCAGCCGCTCTCACCCTGGACGATTTGCACGAGAGACTCGCGCCCCCGGCGCGACCTCGCCGCTTCGCCGATCACCAGGACTGGAAGCCCCCGCATGAGGCGGAGGCAGTGATCGTCGAAAGGGAGATAAGACATGAGAGCTCTGAAGCGAACGTTGACGTTGAGCGTGGCCCTGCTGACGCTGGTCCTCGGCGCTGCCGCCTGCGGCGACGACAGCACGCCCTCGAGCACCACCGCTGACCGTGGCAGCAGCAAGCAGGATGGCGGTGGCAGCGCCACCACCGACAACTACCAGGCGTGCAAGGACTGGCTCGCGACGGTCAAGTGCGGCAGCTACGACCCGAGCACCGCCGTCCCCTGCGACGGCTACAAGCAGATCACGACCTGCAGCATCGCCTCCTACTTCCAGTGTCTCACGGACAACTTCAAGTGCACGGGGGGCGTGCCCGACGCCTCGGGCTGGGTGCAGTGCCAGAGCAAGGCGACCTGCAAGTAGCCAGCTGCCGGGTAGGGCCTGGTCTGCAGCGGCGGCAAGTGGGAGCAGCCGAAGACGATTTCCTCGACGCCGCCAGGCGCCGCCACGCCCAATGCTGGACTACATCCCGCCCAGCCTGAGCAGGTCCTCGGGGATGGAGGGCTTCTCGTCCTCCTCGGCCATCACCTCGTGGCAGAGGTCGCAGTCCTGCTTGATCAGCTTGCCCGAGCTGCTCTTGTGCTTGTCGTCGTGGCAGCGGAAGCAGCCCTCGGTGGTGCGGCGGTGACCGAGGTGGCTCGGGTAGGTCCCCCAGGTGATCTTCAGGTCGGGGTAGACGTTGCGGCTGTAGATCGCCTGCAGCTCGGCGCCGGCGTACTTGATCGAGGCGGCCTTCGCCTTCGCGGCCTCGGGGTGCTGCTTGCTGTAGAAGGCCGTCAGCTCGCCCTCGAAGAAGGCCGCCGACTTCTCCGGATCGCCCGGCACGCTCCCCTTCAGCAGCCGCACCGCCTCGCGCTTGAGGAAGGGCAGGCTCGCGTCGAGCTTGCCCCAGGCCATCGACTTGTCGACGGCCGACTCGGGCGACGCATCGTAGATGTGCGTCGGGCGGTTGTGGCAGTCGACGCAGTCCATCGCGCGTCGCTCGACGACCTTCGCCCCGGCGGGCGTCTCCGGCGAGGTGTAGATCTCGGTACGGCCGCCCTGGGTCATGGTGATCTTGCCGATCTTGACCCGCTTGCCGTCGAGCGCCTCGTACTCCACCTTCACGTCGGGGCCGACGTGCCAGTGGATCCCCTCGTAGCGCCCGGTGCGCTTGTTGACGCCGCCCACCTTGAGCCGCACCGCGCTCGTCACCCGCGTGTTCGCCTGGTCGTCCTTGAACCCGTGGCGGACCAGCATGCGCTCGCCGTGGAACTTCTCCGGCCAGTGGCAGTGCTCGCAGGTCTCGCGCGCCGGGCGCAGGTTGTGGATCGGCGTCGGGATCGGCCGCGAGAAGCGCCCCGTCGTCACCGCCCAGACCTGGCGCAGGCCGGAGAGCTTGGAGCGGACGAACCAGGAGGCGCCCTGGCCGATGTGGCAGTCGACGCAGGCGACGCGCGCGTGCGGTGAGAGGGAGTAGGCGCGGTACTCGGGCTTCATCACCGAGTGGCAGAGCTTGCCGCAGAAGCGCGGCGTCTCCATGTAGCTGATCCCCTGGAAGGCAGCGACGGAGACGATGGTGATGTTGAGGAAGGTCGCGACCACCACGAAGATGACGCGACGGCGCGCCTTGCGGTCCTTCCAGACGAGGTCGATCGCCTGACCGATCGCCTCGGCCGGGGCCTTCTTCCGCTTGCGATCGCGGCGGACGCCCCAGGCGATGAGGAGCAAGCCGAAGACGAAGACGGGCGGCGCCATCAGGTAGCCCATGGCGGCCGCGTACTCATTGATCCCGCCGGAGACGAGATCGACGACCATCAGGATCAGGAAGGCGTTCCCCGCCACCGTCGCCAGCGTCGTCCCGATGAGCGAGATCGGATTGCCCCAGAGCATGGGCACCAGCTTGATGAGTCGGTTGGAGATGCTCACGTGCTACCTGTCTCGGTGAAGGATGGGGTCGCGCCCGAACGGCTGCGAGGCGCCGTCGGGCCATCGCCTCGTACGCACGGGTACGAGTCAAGTCGATCAGGTGTCGGGGTCGAGCGCGAGGCCGTCGAGCCTGGCCTCGCGAGGAGGCTCACTTGCAGCCCTGCCCGCCGGGGTGGCAGGAGGCGCACATGCCGCTCTGCCGGCACTGCGCGGTCTTGTTGCGCCAGCTCCAGCCCGGCGGGTGCGGGTTGCCGCCGGAGCCGCCGACGCGGTGGCAGCCGACGCAGTTCGACTGCGAGCCCTTGTCGTGGCAGCTCGCGCAGGTCCCGATGTCTCGGCGGGCCTGGCGGCCGTGGTGGTCCGGCGAGCCGATCTGCATCCAGCCCCCCGGGTGGTGGGCGCGCGTGATGCCGCCCTTCAGGTTGCGGGCGGGCGCGTCAGCCACGCCGCTCAGCGCGTGGCAGGCGCGGCAGAAGCGCTGCCCGTGGCACTTGTAGCAGGTGTCCGGCGCGGCGCGGGACTCGATCATGTGGCGGCCCATCCAGTCGCCGCGGTGGATGAAGCGGCGGTCGACCTCGTCGGGGTAGAGGACCGAGGGACGGGCGGCCTGCGTGCCCTGGCCGTGGCACTCGGCGCAGTAGGTCTGGTCGTGGCACTGCGCGCAGGCCTTCGCCGACTGCTTCGCCAGCGTGCCGTGCTCCTTCGCGAAGCCGGGGCCGTGGGCGAGCGCGCTGACCGGCTGGCGTCCGTAGCGGTTCAGGTTCTCGTGGCACTGGTCGCAGGCGAGGCGCTTGTAGGTGCCGCGGTGGCAGTCGGCGGTGTTGCAGGTCGCGTGGCCGGGGACGAAGGCGCCGCCCTGCTTCTCCTTCGGGTGGCAGGTCGCGCACTCCTTCACCTTGGCGGTGTGCGCCGCGTGCGAGAAGCGCAGGTGCCGGTCGGTGCGCTGGAGGGCGACGCCCGTGCGCGCGCCGCGGTGGCACATCTCGCACTTGTTCTTCACCTCGTCCTCGTGGCACTTGCTGCAGCCCTCGTGCCCCTTCGGGATGAAGCCGCCGCGCGTCGCGCCGGTGCTCTTCGCGACCTCGCCGTGGCAGTCGGCGCAGTCTCCCTGCGCGAGGTGCTGCGCGTGAGAGAAGATGATCTTGCCCTTGTGCGACTCGCCGCGCAGGGTCGAGCAGCCGGCGCCGAGCCCCGCGAGGGCGAGCGTCAGGGTGAGCGTGCAGAGCGGTCTCATTGCATCCTCCCGCGACGGACCTCGACGGCGCCGTCCGCCTGGGGCGACTGGAAGTCCCAGGTGAGCCGGACGAGGAAGGTCCCCGCGTTCTGCAGGAGCGTGGTCGTGCTCGCGCTGCCGCCGGCCATCAGCCTCAGGCCGTCGGTGAGCCCCACCTCGAGGTAGCCGCCCCCGGTGAAGGAGAGCGTGGTGTCGCGGATGGTGTGGTCGAGGACGTAGAGGTCGAGGTCGACGATGGCGCTGATCGCCCGGCGCGCGAGGTGGAAGGGCACCGCGGTCGCGAGGCGGACACGGGTGGCGGCGTTCTGGGGCGCCTCCACGCGCTCGGCCTCGGCGACCACGCGGCCGGCGAGCGCCTCGCCGAAGCGCAGCTGGCCGCGCAGGGAGGCGCGGTTGTGCGTCTCGACGCCGGTGCGCAGGTCCTCGGCCGCGCTGTAGAGGCGGAGGCCGTAGCCGGCGTCGACGCTGACCGCGCGCGTCGGCTGCCAGCGGGCGTCGATCCCTGCCTCCTGGAAGGTCTCCTCGCTGAAGACCGCGAAGATCGAGGTGCGCGGCACCAGCAGGTCCGGGCTCGAGTAGCGGTAGCCGAGGTTGAAGGTCAGGCAGCGGATCGGCCTGAGGCCGATCGAGCCCTTCACCTCGCGCGGGCGCAGCGCCTCGAGGCTCATGGTCGCCGAGCCGCTCACGTCGAGGAGCGCGAGCGGGCTGTAGCTGAGGTCGATGCCGAGGTCGTTGTCGGCGATGCGGCCGTGGTAGCTGCGGTGGACGAAGGACGCGCCGGCCGCCAGGTTGCCGAGGTCGAGGTAGCCGATGCGACCGCCGAGGAGCCAGCTGTAGCCGTAGGAGTAGCGGTCCTCGTCCACGGGCCAGGGCTGGAAGGCGATGCGGGTCCCGGTCGGCGCGCCGCCGAAGAACCCCACCTCGAGCCCCGAGGAGTGCAGGTAGTGCAGCTTGCCGCCGTCGACCTGCTCGAGGATGGTGGGGCCGAGCGCGACGAACTGGCGCCCGGCCGTGAGCTCGAGCCCGCGCAGGAACTTGAGGCGGCCCTCCTCGGGCGCGCGGTAGTTGAGGTAGAGCGCGGAGACGTCGCCGGTGGCGCGGTAGCGATCCTGGATGTCGACGGTGTCGACCAGCCCCCAGAACGAGCTGTGCAGCGAGAGCCCGTCGACGCCGAGGCGGCGCCCGTGGAGCTCGACCAGCTCGTAGAACGGGAGGTACGTCGCGGCGCCGCCGCTGGTCGGGGTCGCGAAGCCGCGCAGGTAGGTGGTCGCGCGCCCGTCGAGGTTCTGGGCGCCGGCGACGGTGGGCGCGAGGAGCAGGAGCAGGGCCAGGAGCGGCGCCGCCCAGCGAAGAGGGCGGCCCCGCGAAGCGGCCGCGACCGACTTACAGGAAGTGCGCGTTCTCACAGGTCCACCTTCCCGTTCATGTGCTTGGCCGGATCGAGCTGGCCGTTCACGTAGGCCGAGCCGTGGCAGGTCTTGCAGTCGGTGACGTTCTGCGGGTGCGCGGCGCCCTTCAGCGTCGTCGTCGGCGGCTGACCGTGGCACGAGGTGCAGGTCGGCGTGATCGGCTTGCTCCAGACCCAGCTCGCCTGCTGGCCGCCGCTGCGGCTGTGGCAGGCCGTCGACGAGCAGCTCTGCGTGGCCGCGTCGTACTTGGGCTTGGTGTCGATGGTCCCGCCGTAGCTCGCGCCGGTGGC
>JAKLHH010000398.1 GCA_022710245.1 Myxococcota bacterium | reverse complement strand
TCCAGCCTTGCGGTGGTGCGCCGGGCGGGCTGGCCCCCGGCGCGGTGGCCGGCGGCGGGGTGGACACGGGCGCGAGCGGCACGGACGCGGTCCGCGGCATGATCGGCACGGGCGCGGTCCGGGGCGCGATCGGCGCCGGCGCGGTCCGGGGCGCGCTCGGCGCGAGCGCGGTCCGCGGGGTCATCGGCGCGGGCGCCGACGGCGTGGGCGCGAGCTTCGGCAGCGGCCCGCTCGCCAGCGGCTCGCTCGGCAGCGGCGTGCTCGGCAGCGGCGCGCTCGTCGACGGCGCGCTCGGCAGCGGCGCACTCGTCGGCAGCGGCTCGATCAGCGGCAGCGGCTCGATCAGCGGCAGCGGCTCGATCAGCGGCAGCGGCTCGATCAGCGGCAGCGGCGCGCTCGGCAGCGGCGCGCTCGGCAGCGCCTCGATCGGCGGCGCGCTCGGCGGCGGCTCGCTCGGCGGCGGCTCGCTCGGCCGCGGGGCGATCGGCAGCGGGGCGATCGGGAGCAGGGAGAGCGGCGGCTCGATGATCGGCACGGGCGCGTGGACGCCAGGCAGCGGCGGCTCGACCCTCGCCGGCGGCTCGACCCTCGCCGGCGGCTCGACCCTCGCCGGCGGCTCGACCCCCGCCGGCGGCTCGACCCCCGCCGGCGGCCTGGACGGTGCCTCCCGCGCCGACAGCGGCTCGAGCCGCGGCAGCGGCGGCTCCACCGTCGGTCGCCGCGCCTCGAGGCCCGGCCGCGCGGGCTCCATCGGCCGGCCGCTCTCCAGCCGCGGCGGATCGAGCTCGCGGCGGACGCGCAGCTCCCCCCGCGCCTGCGTCTCGCCCTCCAGCGACCACCGCGCCGGCGGCGGCGACACCCGCGGCGCCTTCTTCGCCGCGGGTGCCTCGCAGTCCGCGACCAGGCCGCCCAGCGCCTGCTCGGCGTCCTGGCCCCAGCGCGGCGCCAGGACGTCGAAGAGCGCGCTGGCGAACTCCACCGCGTCCGCGTAGCGCGCGGCAGGCTCCCGCGCCAGGCCGCGCGCGACGACCTCGCTCAGCCCGTGTCCCGCCAGCGAGCGCGCCTCCAGCGTCGGGAGCTGCCCGGCGAGCACCAGCGCGACGAGCTGCTGCTCAGGCCGCTTGCTGGCGGCGGGTCCGGCGATGCACTCGTAGAGGAGGAGCGCCACGCTGAAGAGGTCCGCCCGCAGGTCGAAGGGCTCGCCCAGCCGCTGCTCGGGCGCCAGCCAGCCGAACTCGGCCTCCGCGAGCAGGCGCGGCCAGGGGTCGCCTCCCGCCAGCGTCGCGCTGCCGAGGCCGCCCAGCTTGAGGAGCCCCCTCGCCGAGAGCGAGATCGCCGCCGGACGGACGCCGCCGTGCACCACCCCGAGCGCGCTGCCGCTGGCGTCCGTCGCGGTGTGGAGCGCGTGCAGCGCCAGCAGCACCCGGTGGGCCACCCAGCCAGCGAGGGCGACGGGCACGGCGCCGCGGCGCTCGCGGAGCGTCGCCAGCACCTGCGCGTAGCTCGGCCCCTCGACCCGCTCCAGCGCGAGGTAGCGCTGGCCCTCGTGCTCCCCGGCCTCGAGGCCGCGCAGCAGGTACGGGTGCTCGATGCCGAGCGTCAGGCGGCTCTCGACAGCGAGGGTGCAGAGCTCCTCGGGCAGCCCCTCGCGCTGGACCTTGAGCAGCGCCCGCAGCTCCGCCGGTGGCTCGCCCCGCACGGCCTCGTAACTCTGCCAGGTCATACCCGATCCGAGGGGACGGACGATCCGCCAGCGACCGCACGACGCGCCGGGCTGGAGCTGAAGCATGCTCATGGAGAGGGGATAATACGACGGAGAGGGCCTCTCCGCACCTGCCGCAAAGACCCGCACAAAGGTTCAGGATTGCGATCTTCCCTCGCTCTGATCTAGCGTCGATCCATGAGCGGGATCGTCGAGCTCAAACCCCGCGCGGAAGGATCCGCGTGCCACGGAGGTCCCATGCGCAAGCACCTGAGATGTGTTGTTCCGCTGCTGATGGCCGTGGTGCTGTTCCTGCAGGGCTGCATGCTCTGCCGGCTCACGGACCGCGGGTTCCTCGGCATGTCGGCCGACAAGGTCGCCTACCCCGATCGCAAGTACACCGGCATCTTCCTGCTGCCGATGGCGGGGGCGCTCGACATCGCGACGCTCCCCATCCAGCTCCTGCTGCTGGTCTTCCTGGGAGACGACTTCCCGTTCTACGACAAGCGCGACGGCCGGGTGAAGGACCTCGGCGCCGACACCACCGTGGCCCGCCTCACCACGCCGGCGCAGCAGAAGAAGCTGCGCGAGGTGCTCGAGCAGCGCGCCAAGACCCAGCCGAAGGCGCCGCCTCCGGTGATGGGGCTCAACGAGCAGGGCGAGTGGGTCGAGGTGCCGCTCACGCCGCAGCAGCGCCAGGCGCTCATCGCGCAGGTCGCCAACCGCTAGCGGGTCCACCACGAGCCGGAGCGGCCACTCGCTCTCGGGTGGGCTGCTCGCTCCAGCTCGCTCGCCCTCGCTGCTCGCTCCAGGTCACCCGCTCCAAGGTTCGCTCGCTCCGTTCGCTCCGGGTCTCCCAGAGAGTCGCGCCTCGCGCTGTGCCTGCTCGCGCCTCGCGCTGCCATGCCTGGTCGCGCCTCGCGCTGTGCCCGCTCGCGCCTCGCGCTGCCGTGCCTGGTCGCGCCTGCGACCATCCGGTTGCAGTGGCCTCCCACGCGGCGGCTCGCCTGGCGACCAGTCCCCTCGCCGACTCGCGAAGCTGCCTGTAGCTCTGTGGCCTGCGCCTGGCCAGATCCTTGCAACCGTCGGGCGCAGGAGGTCACCGATGCTTCGCTCTCCTTCCAAGATCCTCGGGTCGCTCGCGCTGCCTGCGGCTGGCCGCGCGCTCCTCGGCGCCGTCGCGCTCATCGCCGCCTGCAGCGCCGAGAGCCCGCCGCCGCCCGTCTTCGCCAGCCCCGATGCCGAGATCCAGCCGGTCGCGCTCCCCGACGGCCAGCCGACGCTCATCGAGCAGGACGCGGGTGCGCGAGAGGCCGCGGTGAGCAGCGTCGAGGGGGGCGGTCAGCCCGGCTCCAGCAAGGAGGCGGGCTCCACGCCGGGCACCTGCCCGGTGACGGACGTGCCGCCCTCGAGCCCCTACCGCGCCGCGGTCTGCTGGGCTGTCACGCAGCAGATCATCGAGGCCCCCGGGGGTCTCTTCAAGCCGGACGACGGCCTGGAGCGTGCCCTGATGGCCAGGCACCTGGTGCTGCTCAAGCACGGCTCGAGCTTCACCGCCTCGAAGACACCGCTCTTCGACGACGTGCCCGCGAGCGACCCCAGCTTCGCGTACGTGCAGCGGCTCGCCGAGGATCTGATCACGGTCGGCTGCACGGTGCAGGGCAAGAGCTTCTGCCCGCACCAGCTGGGCACCAACGCCCACGCCGCCTCCCTCGCGGTCCGCACCAAGCACGGGCCGAGCTTCGCGCCGGCCTCGAGCTCGCCCTACTTCGTCGACGTGACGCCGCAGCACTGGGCCTTCACCGCCGTGCAGCTCCTCCTCGAGGACAAGGCCGCCTCGAGCTGCGCCGCGCAGAAGTACTGCCCCGACACGGCCATCCCCCGCGGCCGCTGGGCCATGCTCCTGCACGACTACCTCAAGTAGCCGCCGCCGGTCGTCTCCCGGCGCGAGCGGCCACCCTGCCCTCCTCCCGACGAAGATCAGAGGAGCTGATCCGCCTTGATCTGCAGGTAGGAGTTGATCAGGTCCGGCGTCGCCTGGCGCGGCGTGATGTCGAGGACCAGCGCGCCGAGGCGCTGCAGCTCGCCGGCCATCCGCTCGCGCCAGGTCGCCAGCTCGGCCGAGGCGCCCACCTCGAAGAGCTCCTGCACCGTGGCCGGCTGCGAGTCGGCGAGCTCGAAGAGGTCCTCGTCGCGCAGCAGGACGACCAGCGGCAGGTGCCGCCGCCGGATGATCTGCAGGTGTGGTCGGAGCAGGTCGAAGCTCGCCCCGTCCATCACGTTGGTGAAGAGGACCACCAGGCTGCGCTGCCTGACGCGCAGGTTGAGCGCCCGGAAGGCCCCCTCGTAGTCCGCCTCCGCGCTGCTCTCGTGCAGGTCGTAGAGCGAGTGGAGCACCGCGGCCTTGGAGCGGAGCCCGCTGGAGATGGGGAGGAACGTGCGCACCTTCTCGTCGAAGGCGAGCAGCCCCACGTTGTCCCCGCAGTCGAGCGCCAGGGAGGAGAGCATCAGCGTGGCGTTGAGCGCGTGGTCGAGGTTCGAGAGCCCCTGCGACTCGGCGGCCATCAGGCGGCTGCAGTCGACCATGAAGAAGACGTTCTGGTTGCGGCTCACCTCGTACTCGCGCGTGATCAGCCGCCGGTGCCGCGCCGAGGCGAAGGGGTCGATGCGGCGATAGTCGTCGTCGGGCTGGTAGTCGCGCAGGCGGTCGAACTCCACGTCGGAGCCGCGGCCGCGCGTCTTGCGGAAGCCCATCAGGTCGATGCGGTTGCGCCGCGCCAGCAGCGCGTAGGTGTTGAGCGCCTTCACGTCGGGGTAGACCTTGAGCGGGTGCGGCAGCTGCAGGCGCAGCCGCCGCCGCCAGAGCCCGAGCAGGCTGCTCACGCGCAGGTAGGTGCGGCCGAGCTCGAAGGCGCCGCGCCGCGTGGGGACCACCTGGTAGCGGAAGGTGCGCTTGCCGCGGCCCTTGACCCAGGCCCGCGCCGGCAGGCCCTCGACCTGCATCGAGGGCGGGAAGCTCTCGGTCACCTCGAGCGAGAGCGAGCGGAGCCCGAGGTTCTGCACGGTCAGCGCGAAGCGGTTCGTCGCCCCGACGCTGAGCACGCTCGACGCCTGGCGCTCCACGCGGAGCCGCCGACGGCGCGGCAGCGTGAGGAGGTCGAGGAGCGCGAGGCCGAGGAAGATCCCGTCGGCGACCAGCACCCACGGCACCAGCGCGCGGTAGCCCACCGCCACCAGCGAGAGCGTCGCCGGGCCCCAGAGGAGCAGGAGCAGCGTGCCGGTCGGGCTCAGCATCAGCGCAGGTCCGGCACCTCGACGGCGGCCAGGATCTGGGAGACCACGTCGTCGGCCGTGAGCCCCTCGATCTCCGCGTCGGGGTTGAGGATGACGCGGTGGCGCAGCGTCCAGGGCGCGAGCCGCCGCACGTCGTCGGGGTTCACGTAGTCACGCCCGGCCATCGCCGCCGAGATGCGGCTGGTGAGGAGCAGCGTGACGCTGGCGCGCGGCGAGGCCCCGAGGTAGAGGCTGCCCCAGCTCCGGGTCTGGCCGACGATCGAGGTGATGTAGTCGATCACCCGCGGGTCGACCCGCACCCGCTCCGCGATCGCCTGCAGCCGCCCGATCGCCGCCGCGTCGCAGACCGCCGCCAGCGGCGCGCTGGCGAGGTCACCCGCGTCGAAGCCAGCCGCGTAGTTCTCCAGGATGCGGTTCTCCTCGAGCTTGGCCGGGTAGCTCATGTTCAGCTTGAACATGAAGCGATCGAGCTGCGCCTCGGGCAGCGGGTAGGTCCCCTGCGACTCCACCGGGTTCTGCGTCGCCATGGTGATGAAGGGGCGCGGCAGCGCGTAGCTCTGCCCGTCCACGGAGACGGTGTACTCCTGCATCGCCTCGAGGAGCGCGCTCTGCGTCTTGGCCGGCGCGCGGTTGATCTCGTCGGCGAGGAGGAGCTGGGTGAAGACCGGCCCCGGCCGGAAGACGAGCTCGCCCTGCTTGGCGTCGAAGACCTTGTTGCCGGTCACGTCCGAGGGCATCAGGTCGGGGGTGAACTGGATGCGCTTGAACCCGAGCGAGAGCACCTTCGCCAGCGTGCGCACGAGGAGCGTCTTGCCCAGCCCGGGGACGCCCTCGAGGAGCACGTGCCCGCGCGCGACGAGCGCGATGAGGACCCCCTCGACGATCTCCTCCTGGCCGACCAGGACCTTGCCCACCTCGCGGCGGATCGCCTCCACCGTGCGGGCGAGCTCGGCGGCGTCCTGCGCCGAGGGCGGGGCCTTCTGCTGCTCAGCGAACCCGAGAGCGTCCCTTGCGTCCACGTTTTCCTCCAGGGGCGCGCACGGCGCCCACGCGCTGCAGCGCGGCGAGTGACTGGCTGAGGCGGAAGTTCCGCTGGATCTCCCTGACGTCGACCGCGCGCTCCTCGGCGCTGCAGTGCTCGACCTGCGCGAGGAGGGCCTCGACGTTGTCCACGTCGCGGCCGGTGCGGGTGGCGATGATGGCGGCGAGCGCGGTGCGCTTCTGGCGCTGCTCCCCGCGGCGGCCGAGCTGCAGGCCGCGCCGGTCGCTCCGCCCGGTGACGCGGGCGAGGAAGCGCTCGTACTGGTGGCGCAGCATCAGCCCCGAGGCGCCCCGGTGGCGGTAGAGCCCGCCGAGGGCGCGAGCGTGCTCGGCGAAGGCGCGGCGCGCGGAGGCGCCGGTCGCGGAGGAGTCGCCGAAGCGGGGCGCGAGCGACCAGTAGAGCAGGAGCAGGAACGCGAGCCCGTGCAGGAAGAAGGGCCAGAGGTGCGCCTTGCGCATCAGCTCGGTGAGCTGCCCGCCCTGCTTCTCCTCGAGGAACATGATCCGCGACCCGCCCTGGACGTGCGCGGCGAGCCAGCGGCGGACCAGCACCGCCACGTCGTCGCGGTCGAGGTTGCCGTTGACCAGCACCTCGTCGTGCGCCAGGACGAGCAGGCGCCCGGCGCCCGCCGCGTGCTCGAAGGCGAGCGCCTGATCGGGGCGCCCGGCGAGGACGGTGGCGGTCGTCGGCGCGACCAGCACGCAGACGGACCCCTTCAGCTTGAGGTCGCGGTGGCTGAACTTCTTGTCGAACATGCCGGAGGTGTGGGTGCGCTTGATCTCCACCGAGCCGAAGCGGATCGAGCTGCAGAGCCCGTCCGTGGACAGGAGCGACGGCGCCAGGATGACCGCGTGCCCCTGCTTGGCCCAGGCGAGCAGGCGCTCGCCGGTGTGCGCGTCGGACTGCCCGAG